>CAZDWG010000084.1:0-6578 GCA_964509005.1 uncultured Zetaproteobacteria bacterium | reverse complement strand
CATATACAGGTAGGCTAAAGAGCCTCTAAAGCCACCCCCTTTCCTTGAATGACAGCACTTCGGTTCCGGCAATCAGAAAATGATCCAGTACCTTGATATCCAGTGGTGCACAGGCTTCGGTCATGCGGTGCGTTAATGAAATATCCTCATCGCTGGCCTGCGTTGTACCGCCAGGATGATTGTGGAAGACGATAATTCCTTTGGCATCCAGTTCCAGCGCTCGTTTCATCAGGTTGCGGGGATAAACCACCGTGCGGTCAACCGTGCCCTCAAACAGGATTTGCGTAGCGATATGCCGGTGCTGCTGATCGGTGAAGATGGCGCCAAAACATTCCATACCGCGTCCCTGCGTCAGAAACCTGAGATGAGCCTTGATTTTATCCGGCCGGTCAAACACCGACTTTCCCGGCAAGTCGGAAGCAAGATAACGTAATTCAGCCTGCTTGATGAGGGTGAGGAATACGGCTGCTTTCTCACCGATACCCTGTACTTGCGATAATTCGGAAACGGGTGCATCGAGTATCCCCGCCAGCGTGCCAAAAGTCTTGAGCAGCCGCTTGGCGACGGGTTTCACGTCAGAACGGGAAATGGCATACGTGAGCAGCAGCTCCATGACCTCGTAATCGTGAAAGCCATCCAGGCCATGCATGGCGAAGCGCGCCCGCAAACGTGTGCGATGCCCTCCGACGGAAGCAACATTTTTATCCATATCCGCTTTATACATTGATCGTGCCGCGTTGAACATCACCACAATACACGTCATAGTTGAACGCTAACCATGGAGGAAGCATGTCTGATGATATTTTGAGCCCGGAAGAACTGGCCCGCTTTAACCGCCATATCATTTTACCACAGGTGGGTCTTGAGGGGCAGGAGAAGCTCAAACAGGCGAAGGTTCTGTGTATCGGTACGGGCGGTTTGGGGAGTCCGATTTCGCTGTACCTGGCCGCAGCCGGTATCGGTACCATGGGGCTGGTGGATTTCGATGTGGTGGATGACTCCAACCTCCAGCGCCAGATCGCGCATTCCACAGCCGATGTTGGCCGGCCCAAGGTCGAATCAGCCCGTGACAAGATGATCGGCATCAATCCCTTTATGAGCGTCAATCTGCACGGCGACGGTATCAAGCGGGATAACGTGCATAGCATAGTCCGCCAGTATGACATCGTGGTGGATGGTACGGATAATTTTCCCACCCGTTATCTGGTGAACGATGCCTGTGTGCTGGAGGATAAACCGCCGATCTACGCATCGATCTTCCAGTTTGAAGGGCAGGCTACCGTGTTCCATTACAAAGACGGTCCATGCTACCGCTGCCTGTATCCCGAGCCGCCACCGCCAGGGCTGGTCCCTTCCTGCGCCGAGGGCGGTGTGCTGGGCGTGTTGCCCGGCGTCATGGGTGTCATCCAGGCGACCGAGGCTATCAAGATCATTCTGAAACAGGGTTTGACGCTGGCGGGTCGTTTGCTCTTATATGACGCCATGGATATGAAATTCCGCGAGGTGAAGCTGCGTCGCGACCCGGCCTGTCCCGCTTGCGGTGACCATCCCGTCATTCACGAAGCGGTCGAATACGAACAGTTCTGTGGTCTGCCGCCAACGGAAACAACAGAGGAGGAAGATGAATTGACTGACGATGATATTACCCCGGCGCAACTGAAACAGATGATGGATGAAAACCCGGACCTGTTCGTGCTTGATGTACGCGAACCGCATGAAATTGCGATTTGCCGCATCACAGGCACTTGGGAAATTCCTCTGGGACAGATACCTCAGCGTTTCGCCGAGGTGCCAAAAGACCTCGATGTCGTGGTACATTGCAAGCTGGGGGGGCGTTCGGCCCAGGCAGTGGAATTTCTCAAATCACAGGGTTATTCCCATGTGAAAAACCTGGCTGGCGGCATCATCCGCTGGATTGACGATGTTGATGGATCGCTGCTGAAATATTGAATCATGCGAGGTGGAAACAAACGATCTTTCCCTGCCTTTGAGTGGCTGGGCCGACAGCCGTACACATTAATGTGGCAACGGATGCGATCGCGTGCGCAAGGGGTCGCGGACCATCAGGCAGGGGAAATTGTATGGGCTTGTGAACACGATGCCGTTTATACAACCGGTCGGCGCGGCGTTAATAATCGACTGGGAGGCGATCTGGCCGCACCATTCATCGAATCTGATCGCGGCGGCGAAACAACGTTTCACGGGCCCGGCCAATTATTGTTTTATCCCGTTATCAATTTGCGCGAGCGCGGGCTGGGTGTAAAACAATACGTGCACATCCTGGAACAATCATGCATCCATATGCTGGCCGGGCTGGGCATCCAATCGGTACAGCGTAGCGGTTTTCCCGGTGTATGGACGGAGCACGGAAAAATTGCCGCGCTGGGACTCCGCGTAGCCAGGGGCGTTGCCTACCACGGCATGGCATTAAACGTCTCGGTTGAGCCGCACTGGTTTGCCGCCATTCATCCGTGTGGCATCAGCGCGTCAGTGGTCAGTTTGTCCTTATTCCGAACACCGCCACCGCTTGGCGAATTGACGGCGGCATGGCACGCCTGTTTCTGTCCGTAATTCGATCCCTTGGAGGCTCCTTAATAAGCCCGCTATATTTTCATTTGTCTTTCATGTTTAAATCCTCAGTATGGGCGACTTCAATGTATTGGAAACTTTATCTCGATTGCAAAGGAGTGAATGCGTGAGATTAGCCAGGTTTATTACCCTTTCGTTTGTTTTTGTTTCTTTTCTTCCCTTTCAAGCTGTCGCCTTTCCCAGCAGTTTTGCCAACAGCTTTGCCGATATTGCCGCTGCACAGGCAGGGGCTGTAGTAAATATCAGCACAACCAAGGTCATTCGGGGCAGGCAGGGCCTTCCCCCCGGATTCGGATTCCCGCAAGGGTCGCCGTTCAACCAGTTTTTCCATGATTTTATGCGTAATATGCCGTCTCATGAACAACATGCCCTGGGCACCGGTTTTGTCATTTCTCAAGACGGTTACATTGTAACCAACAATCATGTCGTGGACGGCGCGGATGAAATCATCGTCAAAATGAAAAATGGTAAGGAATACCCCGCCAAACTCATTGGTACGGATAAAAAAGTTGATGTGGCTCTGCTCAAGGTGAAGGCCAGAGGGCTGCAAACCGTCAAGCTCGGCGATTCCAAGGCCTTGCGCGTGGGCGACTGGGTTATGGCTATCGGCAATCCGTTTGGCCTGTCGCAAACGGTGACGGCTGGTATCGTATCGGCCAAGGGACGGGTCATTGGCGCCGGACCCTACGATCATTTTATTCAAACCGACGCAGCTATCAATCCGGGAAATTCCGGCGGCCCACTATTCAATTTGAAGGGCGAGGTCATTGGTATCAATACCGCTATTTATTCGCGTAGTGGTGGCAGTCTCGGTATTGGTTTCGCCATTCCCATCAATATGGCCAAACCAATCATTGTCGAACTGCGCAAAACGGGGCATGTCACACGGGCGCGCCTCGGGGTTTATATCGAGGGCGTGGATAAGGCGACCATGCAGGCGCTGGGACTGAAGAATAAACATGGCGCCCTGGTGCGCCAGGTGGAGGATGGCTCCGCTGCGGATAAGGCGGGCATTAAACCGGGAGACGTGATTGTCAGTGTCGATGGCAATCTGATTAAAAATATGCATGATCTTCCCATTCTTATTTCACGCCTCAAGCCCGGACACAAGGCGCGCATCGGTTTGATTCGCGATGGAAAAGCTATCAACATTGTCGCGAAGGTAGAGAAAATGCCGGAGACAGCGTCAGGGACGAGCAATGCCGGGAAACAACAGGCCAGGCTAGGGTTGTTGCTGCGCAATCTTGATGCAGATCTGGCTGAAAATCTTCAGACGGGTGTGAAGAAAGGCGTGGTGGTACAGCAGGTACAGCCAGGCTCGGCGGCGGCGTATGCGGGCATTAAACGCGGTGATGTTATTTTCCAGGTTAACCGGCATGCGGTGAATAATCTTGATCAATTCAACCGCATGGCACACAACTTCAAACCGGGAGATGTCTTACAATTGCTCCTGGACAGGCATGGAAATACGCTGTTCGTCATTATACGCTTGCCTAGACAACCTCACGGTTGATGGCAGTTGTTCACATTGGCAAGCGCCGCAACGCAGGTATGACCCGTGTGCCAGTGGTACTGATAAACGGTGCGGAGTGCTTCCGGCATAGGGTCGATACTGATGCTCTAAACACGGCCTTGGAGGCATCTAAATGCTGAAACGCTGGCTGGCGGTAGGGAGCATGGTGGCTATTATTGCAGGGATCGCATGGTATGCGCTCCCTGCGGCGCCCGTCCAGATCAAGGAAGGCTCCGTTGCTCCTGATTTTTCCCTGAAGGATTTGAATGGTGCAGATCATTCATTGCCCAAAGGAGGCGTGGTGTTGCTAAATTTCTGGGCGACGTGGTGTCCGCCTTGCCGCAAGGAAATGCCTTCCATGGTTAGTTTGTACCAAAAACTCAAAAGTCACGGCCTGAAAATCGTTGCGGTTTCCGTGGACAAGAATATGAACGATCTGACCGGCTTTGTGCGCGAATACAGTATCCCGTTTGAAGTGCTGAATGACGCCACTGGCGATATTTCGCATCGCTACGGCGTGTTCCGCTATCCAGAATCCTTTCTCATCGATCAAACGGGCAAGGTTCGTTATCACTGGGTTGGTGCGACAAACTGGATGAGTCCAAAGGTGTATCAGTTTATTCAGGCCATGCTGATCGAAAAGACTCTGGGTGAACGCAAAACGTAACCTGCGGGATCCCAAAATCGAGGCTTTGCGCGCCGAGATTAAGGAACATAATTACCGTTACTATATTCTGGATGATCCTGCTGTTTCGGATGCGGAATATGATCGCCTCCTGCGTGAACTGGAGCGCATGGAGAAGGATGATGGTGAGCCGGCTCCTTCCGATTCACCCACGCAAACTGTGGGTGCGCCCGTCAGCATGGCTTTTACGGCGTGCGAGCATGGTATACCGCTGCTCTCGCTAGCGGATGCTTTTGACGATGCGGAGGTGCGCGAGTTTGACCACCGTATTCGTCAAATGCTGAATCATCGACCCTACACTTATATCGCTGAGCCCAAGATCGATGGACTTGCCATTAATTTGCGATATGTTGAGGGGCATTTGGATGTTGCGGCGACTCGTGGCGATGGTCGTGTTGGTGAGGATGTGACCGACAACGTGCGTACCATTGTGGATATTCCATGGCATTTAAAGGGAACTTACCCACCGCTTCTTGAAGTGCGCGGCGAAGTTTATATACCCAAACGAGCCTTCGAGGGATTGAATGTTTTACAGCAACAAAACGGAGAAAAGGTATTTGCCAATCCGCGCAATGCTGCCGCCGGATCATTACGTCAGATTGATGCCAGAGTAACTGCAAAGCGCCCGTTACATTTCTTTGCTTATGGTGTGGGCTCGGGCGGAGAGAATCTGGTGCAAACCCAATGTCGGTTGCTTGACTGGTTCAGGGATGCCGGGTTTCCTGCTCGGGATGTGGCGGTGCTGAAGGATGTCGATGCATTGCTCGACCACTACCGTTATATGCAGGCAATCAGGCAGCACCTGGATTACGAGATTGATGGTGTGGTCTATAAAGTTAACGAGCTTTCTCTGCATAAATTGTTGGGCGAACGTTCCCGCTCGCCGCGTTGGGCTGTTGCGCACAAGTTTCCGGCTGAGGAAGCACAGACCCGTGTGCTGGATATTGAGTTTCAGGTTGGACGTACCGGCGCATTGACACCGGTCGCCCGGCTGAAGCCCGTTGCGGTTGGCGGCGTGACTGTGAGTAATGCGACTCTGCATAACGTGGATGAGATACGCCGTAAGGATGTACGGGTGGGCGATTCGGTGATGGTACGTCGCGCCGGGGATGTGATTCCCGAAGTGGTCCGGATACTCCCCGAACTTCGTCCACAGGATGCACGAACGGTCGTATTGCCCGCAACTTGCCCGGTGTGCGGGTCGGCGGTGATCCAGACAGACGGGGAAGCGGTGGCGCGTTGTTCCGGTGGGCTGTTTTGCATTGCGCAGCTTAAAGAGGCGATCAAGCATTTTTCTTCCCGCCGGGCTATGGATATCGATGGTCTGGGCAGCAAATTAGTTGAACAACTGCTGGACCAACATGTGATTCGTCATGTGGATGATCTGTACCGTTTGGACAAGGAACAGATCGCGGGGCTTGAGCGCATGGGAGAGAAATCGGCTGAGAACCTTTTGCGCGCCATTGAGACCAGCAAGCAGACGACCCTGGAGCACTTTGTGTACGCGCTGGGCATCCGCGACGTGGGTGAGGCCACTGCTGTTAGCCTTGTCCGCCATTTTGGGGCGCTTGAAAACATGATGCGGGCAAGCGAAGAAGAATTACAAAACGTGCCGGAGGTGGGACCGGTGGTCGCGCGGCATGTGGTGACCTTCTTCGCCCAATCCCACAACAGAGAGATTATTGCACATTTGCTTGAGGCAGGAATCGTATGGCCGGACGTGGAACCCGATATGGCAAGCAAGAGCTTGCATGGTCATACCTATGTTATAACAGGAACACTTTCCAGTTT
>CAZDWG010000083.1:0-6595 GCA_964509005.1 uncultured Zetaproteobacteria bacterium | reverse complement strand
ACCGCGGGAACGTCCTTGCCCATGGCCTGAATCAGCCGCATCATCACCTTCCACAGTGGCCGCTCCTGCCCCAGGGAAGAAATCGGGCTCGTCGCCACGCGCACGCGACCCTCCATATTGATAAAGGTTCCTTCAACCTCGGAATAGGCTGCAGCGGGCAACATCACATGCGCATGTTCACTGATCTGACCGGCAATCGCACCTATCTGCACCAAGGGCACCTTACCCAGAGCCGCACGAGCCTGCGCCGGAAACAAGCCATCACCTACCGGATCGCTGCCAATCAACAAAATCACATCCAGCCCATCGTTCGCGGCCGCATTAAAAATGTCGCCCGCGGAAACCCGGATATCGCCAAACACGGCCGACAAAGCCTGTGCATTCATGCCCTCAGGCACCAAATTTCGGCCATCGGACTCATCTTCAGCATGTCCGCAGCCGCGCATGAGCAAGTCCAGGCCATGTATCAGCGCCGCAGCATCCTGATGACCGCGTATTTCCTCACCCACAATCAATGAACAGGATGCGGCCATCAATGCATCGCCAAGCAACTTTCCAGCCTCATGGCGCCCCTCAATTGCGGCCATCCATTCCTTCATCCCCGCCGCGCCCTTGCCCAGATCCATCACCTGCTGCATGGCGCGGGCAATCACCGGAGCCCAGTCGCGCGGCTGTATCAATGTATCATGCGTCAAGTCGGCATTGGTGCGATAATTCATGGATCCAATGCGTGTTACCGGCTTTTGGCTCCTGAGGCGCGTGCGCAAACGTTGCATCACCAAAGGCAGACGCTGGCGTAAATCCGATCCCAGGATAACCACCTCATGCGCATCTTCAATCTGTTGCGTGGTCTGTGAAAAACCCTCTTCAAAGGCAAACGGGCGCATATCCCGCCGATGCAAATCAAAAGCCACTTTGGCATCGGAGAAAACCTCGTCATGCAGCAAACGGATCGAGGCGAGACTTTCCACGCTCCAGTCCGGTGAGAATAAAATCCCGGCCCGCTTGCCGGACAGCAGCTTCGTAGCGCGCGCGATGGCATCATCCCAGGTGGATTCGATCACCTTGCCCTGTTCGCCGCGTATCATGGGCGAAAGAATGCGGTTAGCTGAACGAAAAGCGTCATAGACATAGCGCCCGCGATCACATATCCACGGCTCAGGACTGCCGTCAATCGGCTGAATACGTATCACCTCTTTGCCGCGTGATTCAATATGGATATCGCAACCATTGGGGCATTGCGTACAGGTGGACTTATGACGGGTCAGCTCCCACGGACGCGACACATCAAGAGAAGGGCCATCCAGCAATGCGCCCACCGGGCAAATATCAGGCAGATTACCGGAAAGCTCGGAACTCAGGCATTCGTCCACAATGCCGGCGATAATCATGCGGTCGCCACGACCCAGTACGCCCATATCACCAGTTCCGGCAATTTCATCGGCAAAGCGCACGCAACGGGTGCAATGAATACAACGGGTCATGCAGGTCGCCACAAAAGGCCCGAGTTCATAATCGGCCACAGCCCGTTTATGTTCAGCGAAGCGCCCCTGCGAAGCGCCGTATTCCATGGAGTAATCCTGTAGCTTGCACTGGCCGCCCTGATCACACACCGGGCAATCCAGCGGGTGGTTGATGAGTAGAAATTCCTCCACCATTTTCCGGTCTTTCTTGATGGTATCGCTTTCCGTATAGACCTTCATCCCTTCGGCCACCGGCGTGCAACAGGATGCCGCGGGTTTCTTCCAGCCTTCGATTCCCACCAGGCACATGCGGCAGTTGGCCGCGACGGATAATTCCGGGTGATAGCAGAAATATGGCACATTCACGCCATGGGCCCGGCAGGCCTCCAGAATACTGGTGCCAGGTGCTGCTTTTATTTCCACATCGTTGATGAACAGTGTCGTCATGCCACCTTCTCCACAATGCCCGCACGCACCACCTCGGGGAATAGCTTGATCACGGACAACACCGGTGCGGCCGCACCATCCGCCAGGGCGCAAATCGTTCGTCCGGCCATGTGTGTCGCGACATCCGTGAGCACTTCTATATCGCCGGGTTGCCCCTGGCCATCTTCAATCCTGTTTAATATACGTTTCATCCAGCCCGTACCCTCGCGGCACTGCGTACACTGCCCGCAGGACTCATGCGCGTAGAAGTGCGTCAGACGCCTGGTCACTGCCAGCACATCCGCCGTTTCATCCATCACGATAATGGCGCCGGAACCCAGCATGGATCCCGCCTTGGCCAAGGAATCGAAGGTCAGCGGAATATCATATTCCTCCGCCGTCAACCATGGTGAGGACGAACCGCCCGGGATAACGGCCTTGGGAAGTGAGCCATGCTGCAAGCCGCCGCAATATTCTTCGATAAGCGTTTTTAGCGGCATGCCCAGCGGCACCTCGTAATTACCCGGTTTGTTCACTTGGCCGGAAACGGAAAAAATTTTCATGCCTGTATTATTGGTCACGCCGATCTTCGCGTGCCACGCCCCGCCATGCTCCAGAATCACCGGAATTGTGGCCAGCGTTTCGACATTGTTCACCACGGTCGGGCAGTGGTAAAATCCTTCCACGGCGGGGAAGGGCGGTTTGAACCGGGGTCGCCCCGCTCGACCTTCCACCGATTCGATCAGTGCTGTTTCCTCGCCGCAAATATAGGCACCGGCACCGCGATGCACGGTCAAATGCATCGAGAAATCCGTACCAAGAATATGCTCACCCAGCAAATGGGCCGCATAAGCCTCGCCTATGGCCTCATTTAATACATTGGCCTCATGCAGAAACTCGCCGCGAATGTAAATATAAGCATCATGCACGTCGAGTGCGAAGCCCGCCATAATCATGCCTTCGATGAGTAGATGCGGATCAAAGCGCATAATGTCGCGATCCTTGAATGTTCCAGGCTCTCCCTCATCAGCATTGCACATCAAATAGGTCGGCTTACCCGTATTGCGCGGCACGAACGACCATTTGAGTCCCGTCGGGAAACCCGCGCCACCGCGCCCGCGGATGCCGGATGTCTTCACCTCATCAATGATCCTAGCTGAATCAAATTCGTTCAGCACGGTGGGCAGGAACTTGTAGGCGCCGTTCTTTTTCGCCACTTTAAGCCGCCGCTGATGCGGATGATGGATACGGTCGAAACAAATCGCCTTGACCTGTTCGGGATCGGACGGAATCACGCCTCGCCCCCTTTCGTCTGACGTTTCGCCCGCGCCCCGGCAATGAAACCATCCATATGCGCGGCATCCACCCGCTCGTGATATTCGTTGTTGACCTGCACCACCGGCGCACCGCCACAGGCACCGGCGCACTCCACTTCGGTGACGGTAAACATGCCGTCCGGCGTGGTTTCGCCCACCCGGATGCCGAGCGAATCACATACATGCGCCACCAGTTCGTTGGCCCCGTTCAGCATGCATGAAGCATTGGTGCAGACCTCCAGCAGATACTCGCCGCATGCCTGCTCGCGAAACATGGTGTAGAAGGTCACCACTTCGCGTACGGCCATCAGCCTGAGCCCCAGCACCTCGGCTACCATTTGCTGCGTATCCATAGACAAGTAGCCAAAATCCTCCTGCGCCATGTGCAGGACAGGCAGCAATGCCGATTGTGCCGCCGGATAACGCGCCACCAGCGCCTTGATCTCGGCCAGCCGGGCATCGGAGAAACAGGGACGTTTAAGAGCGTTCACCGGTCTATGCTCCCAAAAACGACATCCTGCGTGCCGATAATGGTCACGACGTCAGCAATCATGTGGCCACGGCACATAAAGTCCAGTGCTTCCAGATGCGCAAAATCAGGCGCCCTCACCTTGATTCGATAGGGTTTGTTGGAGCCGTCGGAAACGATATAGACACCCAACTCGCCCTTGGGCTGCTCCACCGCCGCATACACTTCACCGGCTGGCACATGGAAACCCTCCGAGAAATATTCAAAGTGGTGAATCAACGCCTCCATATTTTCCTTCATGTCGGCGCGAGGAGGGCTGGTCAAGCTGTAATCACTCACATTCACCGGTCCCGAATGGCGAGACAGCCATGCTGCGCACTGCTTGACGATTTCGTTAGCCTGGCGCATTTCCTCAACACGCACCAGATAGCGGTCATAACAATCCCCGGTTTTGCCGACCGGAATATCGAAATCCATCTTGTCATAGACATCATATGGCTGGGTCTTGCGCAAATCCCAGGCAACGCCCGAACCCCTCAGCATCGGGCCGGTAAAGCCCCAGGCCAGGGCCGCCTCCTTATCGATGATGGCGATATCCACGGTGCGTTGTTTCCAGATGCGATTCTCGGTCAGCAATGTTTCGTATTCATCCACATAGCCCGGAAAGCGTTCCGTGAATCCAATGATTTTTTCAAGCAACCCTTCCGGCAAGTCCTGGTGCACCCCTCCGGGACGAAAATAGGCAGCATGCATGCGCGCGCCGGACACTGCTTCGTAATAATCGAAGAGATCCTCGCGTTCACGGAAGCAGTAAAGGAATACGGTCATGGCGCCAATATCCAGCGCATGCGCGCCCAGCCACAGGCAATGGTTCAAAATACGCGTGATCTCCGCGAACATCACGCGGATGTACTGTGCCCGCTCCGGCGGCGTAATGGCGAGAAGTTTTTCCACGGCCAGCACATACGCATGTTCGTTGGCCATCATGGAGACATAATCAAAGCGGTCGAAGTAGGGCAGATTTTGGAGGTACGTCTTGTATTCAAACAGCTTCTCGGTGCCGCGGTGCAGCAACCCGATGTGCGGATCAGCGCGCTCGACCACCTCGCCGTCCAGCTCCAGCACCAGCCGCAATACACCGTGGGCGCTTGGATGTTGCGGACCAAAGTTGATCGTGTAATTCTGAATTTCAGCCACGATCTACTCCCGGGAATGTCTTGGGAATCAAGACCCGATTCTCCAGCTTGTTTGGCTTATAGACGCAGCGCCACTGCGCATCGTCAAAGAACATCTCCACCCTGCCGGTCAGTGGAAAATCCTTGCGTAGCGGATGGCCTTCAAAACCATAGTCCGTGAGCAAGCGGCGCAAGTCAGGATGGTTCACAAACAGAATACCATACATATCAAAAGCCTCGCGCTCGAACCAGTTGGCCGTCGGCCACACCTCCGTCACCGAACCGACCAGATCGCGCTCATTCACCGGAACCTTCAAACGGATACGCTTGTTCTTCGCCACGGAAAGCAGGTGATACACCACCATAAAACGCGGCGCATCCTTATCGTGATGCGGGTGTTCCGACATATCCAGGCCGCACAGATCCATCATCTGCTCAAATCCCTGCTTTTGTTTAAGGTAATGACATGCCTCCACAATCGCTTCCCGCGACAGCGTCACCGTTGGCATATCGATGCCGTCCGATACATCCAGCACCTGATCGCCAAACCGGCTTTTGAGCCCTTCCACCTCGGGTGATAACGCCGGTGTTGTCTGGATTGTCTGTTCGCCCATTCAGACTCTACCGCGCAATCGTATTGGTGCGTTTTATTTTTTCCTGCAACTGGATAATACCATACAACAGGGCTTCCGCCGTTGGCGGGCAGCCCGGTACATAAATATCCACGGGCACAATGCGGTCACAGCCGCGTGTGATGGCATAGGAATAATGGTAATAACCGCCGCCATTGGCGCATGAACCCATTGAAATCACCCAACGGGGCTCAGACATCTGGTCATACACCTTTCTCAGTGCAGGGGCCATCTTGTTCACCAGCGTACCGGCCACAATCATGACGTCCGACTGCCGCGGGCTGGGGCGGAAAACCACGCCAAAGCGATCCAGATCATAGCGCGATGCACCGGCATGCATCATCTCGACCGCGCAACATGCCAGACCAAAGGTCATCGGCCACAGCGATCCGGTACGGGCCCAGTTAATCACCTTGTCCGCCGTCGTAGTGACGAAACCTTTATCGAGGACGCCTTCTATCCCCATGGATAAGCACTTAGACGCTCTGGATTTTGTTCCATGGCAAGGTGCGAGAAGCGCAGAAAAAGAATGGGTAGATGAGGGGTTATTCCCACTGTAGAGCCCCCTTCTTCCAGGCATAGACATAACCCACCATCAAAATGACCAGGAACAACAGCATCTCAATCAGTCCAAACATACCGATCTGGTTGAGCACGACGGCCCACGGGAACATGAACACCGTTTCCACATCAAAGATCACAAACAGGATGGCCACCAGATAAAAACGCACATCAAACTGCGTACGCGCATCTCCAAAAGCCTCAAAACCACACTCGTAGGCGGAAAGCTTCTCAGCATCCGGCTTTTGGGAAGCAACTATTACGGTCAGCATAAGCGGCATGGCGCCCATGGCAAATGCAACCAAAATAAAGATAAAAATCGGCGCATATTGTGTGGCCAAATAGTTGGCTGCCATACTCCTCCCCTCGTCGAGAATACGCCCGGTCCTATAGATGTCGCGGACGACTCAAACAGGCGTTGCGTAACTATCAGTGTCAGCCCGCCGCTGTCAAGCCTGTGAAGTCACTAGAAAGAATATGGATATGGCCAGACCAGCTCTGCCCTTTACCCACAAATCGTGCCACAGCGAGTCATCCGGTGGTCATATGCAAA
>CAZDWG010000082.1:0-6653 GCA_964509005.1 uncultured Zetaproteobacteria bacterium | reverse complement strand
CCGTCGTACAGGGGTTGGTCACCACTGCGGTTGAATCCTGGGGTTGGTAGACAATCCGCTTTTTCGTGCTATCCCAGCATATGGCTTGTGCATCGCGCAGTTCAGTTTGCATAATCTGGGATGCCAGAAATAAATCGCTCAAGCGATTCGTTTTATCCAATACCATATCGGCGGACCTCTGCTGGCTGATAAAGACTCCCACAACCCCGGCCAACAAGATCAGGGCGATGACCATGGCCACCATCATCTCAATCAGCGTAAATCCGTGGGAGTCTGTTTCCTGGTGGCGGATGTACATCATTGCAACCTTGATATATGGGTCAACACAATAGGCTTTTCGGGCCTCCCCTTGTGCGTCCAGGAGACTTTCACCACCTTCAGCATGGGCGTCACGCTATTGTGCCTAGCCGGGGTGTTGACAATAACCCGCTGCATCTTACGAATAGAAAAAGTGCCCGCATTCTCAGAAACCAAAGGAGCACATTGAAATCTAGGTGAAGTTATACTACATCCATTCGGTTTTCTTGGCAGTGGCGCCTTGGCCGGAGATGTGCTGGCCTGGATGGCATACTTGACCGCCAGCGTTGAAGGCGTGCATGACACAGAAAGGGGATAAGCAGGCTTGGATGTCCGCGTTGATAAAATGCAGGTGCTGGAAATCTTCGGTACATAATCCTTGGCATTATACTGCCAATCCTCCAACACCTGTTCAGCCAAATGCACCGCCACCAACCGTTCCTGCGCCACATGTTGGCTATCGATGACCGAAATGTACAATGTTTCCAGCGCGAGCATGCCCACCGCCAAAATGACCAGGGTCACCATGGTTTCAATCAGCGTAAAACCCTTCATGGCAGCGTACATGGTTTAACCTTCGGCGGTTTATTACCCTTCGGTGGTTTATTCAGTTTAAAATATGCCCGCCCTATGTAATTTACTTTGATCTTTTTGCAATACGGCGGATTCGCGGAGTCCTTAATCATTACCGTGCTATTCTTCGTTCCTGTTCCAGAACTGCTAAACGTAATGGTATTCTTCTTGGCATTGGTGATCACCCTCAAATTAGCCGAGTACTGATGCAGAAAAAACGTCATATTCTTACATTGTGCGCAGAAGGGAGGTTTGAGTTTGGTGGGATCCTTATTACCCTTATCGAAGGTATAAGTGGTCGGAGTCGTAAATTCGACCTTCACACTGCGGTTTTCGGCCATCGCCATGTTTCTGGCCTGTTTCAAATACCCCATAATCGCCGTCGCAGCATCGTTGACCGCCGCGTGCGCCCGCCACTGACTAAAAGAAGGCACCGCGATACTGATAAGCACCCCAAGGATGGCCAGAACAATCATCATCTCAAGCAGTGTGAATCCTTTATGAGAACCCGCATCCGACGCTTGCCGGAGGGCCGGGAAAACCCGTAGGCTTCGGGCAATGCGCAAAATCTCCATCATCCTCAAATTATGCCTCACCCTCATGATGATTTCCGTGATTGGCATCACGGGTGTTTACCTTTATTTCTCCAATGGCCTGCCCAAACTCACCCGGCTTTCCGACTATCAGCCACCGCTGACGTCCCGCGTGTATAATACACAAGGCGAACTCATCGCGGAATATGCCGACGAACACCGTATTCTTACACCCTTCAATGAAATACCGCAACGTCTCAGGGATGCTTTCCTGGCTGCGGAAGATGAACATTTCTACCATCACCCAGGCATCAATCCAGCCCGAATCATCTCCGCCGCCATCGCTAATATTCGTGCCGGGCATACCGTACAGGGCGGTTCAACCATCACGCAGCAGGTAGCAAAGAATTTCCTGCTTACCTCGGCGCGCACCTACTCCCGGAAAATCCGCGAGGTTATCCTGGCTCACCGTATCGAAGAAAACTTCAGCAAGAATGAAATTCTTTACCTGTACCTGAACCAGATTTACCTGGGTCGCGGCGCCTATGGCGTGGCCAGCGCGGCCTGGCGCTATTTCCATAAGCACCTGGATGAGCTATCGCTGGCTGAATGCGCCATGCTGGCCGGTCTACCCAAGGCTCCCAGTTACTATGCCCCAAACCTGCATCCCAAACGGGCGCTGGAGAGGCGCGACACCGTACTGCACATGATGCAAAAGAGTGGTTTTGCTACAGCATCCAAGGTGCAACAGGCGCTTCATGAGCCATTAAAGGTTGCCCCCTTACCCAAAACAAAACTCGTCAATGCTTATGCCGATCGGGTTTATCAGACACTCGTCAATCGCTTTGGCGCAAGAACTCTGCGTCGGCAAGGTTTCACGATTATCGTTCCGTATCATGAACAAGATGAAACTGCCGCCATTGATGCCGTGCGCGAGGGCGTATTGGCCATTGAGCAACGCCAATTTTATCGCTCCCCCGTGCATTATGCGGAGGAGATGTGGCCGGACCTTCTCGCGACATGGGCCGGAAAACGTAAAAACGGGGCGGATACACCTCTGCCAAAGGATCAAATCATTCCAGCGCTGGTTGAGAAAATCCTGCCAAAAGGCGGGCTGGACGTCAACGATGGCATCCATCGCTGGCAACTTCCAAAACCCAAATGGCAATGGGAAGATTACCCCAAACCAAAGCCTGATTCGCTGGCGCAAAATGCCGATGGCGCCAAGGCCCCAACCATAAAGAAACGGCCACGCACATGGATTCCCGGCGATGAAATATGGCTACAGGGCAACGGCAAAGGCGGCGTGCGTCTGACACAAGAACCGTCCGTGGAAGCCGATCTCTATGCCATTGACTTGAAACACGGCACGGTGCTGGCGCAAGTAGGTGGTTTTAACTACAAAATAGGCGATTTTGATCGTGTTTCCAAGGCCAGACGGCAACCTGGCTCGGCCTTCAAACCCTTTCTCTATGCCACGGCGATGGATGCGGGCTTTACTCAGGCCAGCATGATCATGGATTCTCCCGTGGTCTTCGAAAATATGAAACAGGATGAATTCTGGCGACCGGAAAACTACGAAAATCACTTCGCCGGCCCTGTCACCCTGCGCAATGCGCTGGAGCACTCACGCAATCTCGCTTCCATCAAATTATTGCAGGATGTCGGTGTGGGCCGTTTTGTACGCGCCCTTGGCAATTACCAGTTTCATGAGAAGTTCCCCCGACAACTGGCTCTGGCACTTGGCGTTACGGAAGTCACGCTTAAAGAACTGACGGAATCGTATGCTGTCATCGCTTCCGGCGGCAAACGCTGGAAACCGGTCATCGTACAGCAGGTACAGGATCGTAACGGGCGAAGTTTGTACCGTTCCGTTGCCGGATTCCGTTGCCAGATATGCCATGTCGATCCGGTACTGGCGGTTAACGATTCCATGCAGCCCGCTGAACAGACACTGGATCCAGTGAGCGCTTTTCTCGTCACCAACATGATGCAGGGCGTCATTCAGCACGGTACGGGATGGCGGGCGCGAGCTCTGGGCCGCGCGGCCGCCGGGAAAACCGGCACCACCAATAAACAGGTAGATGCATGGTTTATGGGTTTCACGCCGCAAATTCTGACGGGTGTGTGGGCCGGGCGCGACACCCCCGCCAGCATGGGAAGAAATGAAACAGGGTCAAGAGCCGCCTCACCCATCTGGCTATCGGCCATGAAAGTCTTCCTCCGCGGCAAACCAAAAGAGAGATTCACACCGCCGAATGGTATCGAATGGGTTGCCATTGACCGTAAAACCGGCAAGCTGCCGGGACCGAATACCAAAAGACCATCCCTTGAGGCTTTTCGCATCGGCACCGCACCGACCGCAAGGGATACGGGAAACCCGCAAACGCCATCTTCTCCAACGCCCGATAAAAAGGATTTTTTCGACCTTAATTTATAATCTAGCCTGCTTCTTTCATGAATAGTTCAGGATAGATATCGCTGAGGAGCATTCACAAACCTTCAAAAATGTAGGGATTGAAAAATTGTCTGCCCCAAAAGATGTTTTTATCCACGGTGCTTAAACAGGCTTCATCGCATACGGCATGCCATTCTTTTTCGATGGTCTCTTGTTGATATTGAATAATCGCGTTCGCCTTATCTTTGGATAGATGGAAGATCGGGGCAGCACGCAGGCAGCGCGCCAATTGACTCTCCCGATGTTCACCCTCAATCAGCATCGCCTGAAATGCGATGCCTCCACTTCTGGATTGCGGGCAGATATCGTAGGCTGGTGTTAAGTGCAGGGAGTCACCATCCAGGAAGGCGGCGTGGTTTCTGGCATGATCATCCGTATTGCCGCAAAAGATGTTAAACACGATGCGCGAAAACAGCTCTTTTAAGCTGGCATTGGCATCGGAAAATTGTTGGCGAATGAAATGAGAAAGGGCTTCATAGCTGGCGTATCTGGCCTCATGTTCGTGCAATTCGAGCATGGTTAATGCTGATACCATCATTTTTCTTTGCCAGCCGTTATTGTTGCCTTTTTGTGTGCGGATGCGGTCAAAGCGTTCCACCAGCAACACATCTTTATGTGATGACTGCACAAGGCTGACCGGCGCAACATCAAGGCCGACAAGTTTGGCCAACCGCATGGCGATAAATTCCGCTTTAACCACACTGTATAAATCAGTTTGCGATGAAAACTTGGCAACGAACTTTTTTTGATTCGATTCAATCAAGGCTTTGGGGCGCGCGCCACCAATCGAGGTGCCATGCTGGAGCGCCTGATCCAGTTCGGGCGTGAGCGGGATGCCTTGCTCCACCCGCTCTGCGGATTCAATCAGCTCATCCAGACTGACATTAACGGCTGATCGCGGCTCGTAGATGGTGGGTGAAGCTTGAAAATCCAGCGCCCCAATTCTGTCTGAGCCTGATTCCAGCAAATAGCTTAATTCGCTTAATTGCATGCTATCCAGATGCTTGCTTTGGTGGCCAAACCTCCTGTTCATCAACACCCTTCGACCCCAGGCATCGGGGGCGGCATCACGGATACAGTTGGCTAGTTGCAAATTTTTTATCGGCGTAATGTAGCCCGCTTGCAGCGGCAATTCGGCAGCATAAATCGGGATGGTATTGTCGCGTTGTAGATATCGCTTACCATAGTTGAAGAGCAATTGCTGACCATGCGCTTCGAGCTTGCCCGCAACGACAGGTTCTGTTTCTCCGGGCAGCCATAGCCACACATAGGCTTCGGAATAATCAACTTTAGAAATCATCATGAACCTTTTTCATGGATGCATTGCGTATGCGTGAAGGCAATAATGCCAAGTGATTGTTGATGCTTGTTTGTTGCTTCTCAATGGCTGGAAGATCGCTGTCAAAGAGCTTGATGCCAACAAGAAAAACCAGCTCAAACATCGTGCCAATGGCACAAGATGGTGCGCCTTTTTCCGCCCGCTGAATGGTTTCACGCGACACATTGGCACGCTCGGCCAGCTCTTTCTCCGACCATGATTTCTGAATACGCGCCAGCTTTATCTGTTTCCCCAATAATGACACAGCTTCGATACTGTAGGGTGAATAAACCTTTTTTCGTGATGTCGCCATGCTATACCTCTAATGACTGATATATCTTGCACTATCAAATTAAAACTATTTGTATCGGTCATTGTAGGTGCTGTTAACCCTATTGCAAGGTAAAGATATGTGGAAGGAGTGTGAGCGTAATACTTTGGGATAAGTGATATGCATGAAAACGCTATTGACTCGGCAATGTGGAGGCTTACTGTGTTAGCACTGTATGAACAAGCTGATTCACATCATTTGGGCAGTGCTAACTTACCATGAAAATTTTGATTCTAACGGTGGAATTCGCCTGCAAAAAGTGAGACCTAGATCCTGCAAGTGTTTGCACATACATAGCGCAAGCTCTTGCTTCATCTGGACTATTGAAAAAAATACTCATCGCCAATAAGGTGACTACGTATTTTTTCAATACGCCATATAAACCAATACCTTACATCCTGCACGCACAAACACTTGCAGGATCTAGGTGAGAGAAAATGGAGTGTGAAAATTTTTAGTTAACACGAGTTATCAAAATAGTATCTGGCCCCATTGATTATTCAAATAATGCATGTATTTCATGGGCAATGATCTCTTTTTTATCTTCCAGCTTGTTCAAGTCATAAGCATTTTGTAGCCGCAACCATTGTGCAGCAGGCTTATGGAAAACGATCTCTAATCTAATAGCCATCTCTGGAGTAATCGATCCACGTTCATTGACAATCTTAGATAAGGTTTTTCGGGTTATGCCCAATGCTATCGCAGCATCTTTTTGAGTTACATTTAATTCCTTTAAGAAATCCTCTCGAAGCATTTCTCCAGGGTGGCACGGATTAAACATAGCCATTACAAACACCTCTCTTTAATGGTAATCTTCGTAGTTCACCAGCTCAACATTTGAGCCAAGCCAACGAAAAGTTACACGCCAATTCTTTTGGGCTGTCATGGAACGTTCACCATCTCTATTGCCCTGCAATACATGCAAGTTATAAGCTGGAGAACTTAAATCCTCATCACAGGTAGCTGAATCGAGGTCTGACAAAACACGTCGCAACTTCGGTGCATGCACAACCATAATACCAGATTTATTTCCTGAATTATAAAATTTCTTCAGCCCTTTATGTCGAAAGCTAATAATCATTTAGCACATAGAGCCAATTGCAAAACTCTGGGTGGATGAGCGGCAATCCCACTTTGAGTCCA
>CAZDWG010000081.1:0-6682 GCA_964509005.1 uncultured Zetaproteobacteria bacterium | reverse complement strand
GGATTGCCTGCTTCATACTCAAGATTCCAACCTTCAACGGCGAGGAGTTCCAGCGTACGACGAATACTCTGTTTACCCGCGTAAGGGACGGGTTTCAGGGTATCCATGCAAAAACCGATTTTTTCGTGTTCCGTACCAATGCGCCAATCTTCCCGTGGCTTACAACCGGAGGAAAAAGCCTCAAGGAGCTGGTTTTTAGATGTTAACACTTGTAGAGAATCTGATGTTTTCATGAATGGCGAATACTAACCTGCATGATTCATAAATCCCAAGAACTGATATTTGATGTCCTCGTAAAAAGTCAGAAGGGTCACTGTTTGTCATTGCGAGCGTAGCGCGGCAATCTATAACCCGTTGACATAAAACGAGATTGCCACGTCACTTCGCTCCTCGCAATGACGTCAGGGGACTTTTTACGAGGACATCATATTTGAACCGTGGGATAAATACCATGGTTGACGCGGTGGTCGCCTGCCTGCGCGTTGCACGCAGACAGGGGCAAATCAGGGGAGGGAGCTGAGTCGTTACCCATGGCTTGCAATCGTGGATGGGTTCACCTTATTGTTAGCCTGAACGACGGGAGAGGAGCCATACATATACATGGACAACGATCAGGGTAAAAATATTCAAACATCCCTATGGGTGATATTCGTCCTGATGGCTTCCACACCATGGATTATGGGTGCTTATCTGCTGCTGCAAGCGGATGTAAACGCCGCATTTCTCCTTACTCTGCTCGTGGCCTTCACGTTATTGATCGTGCTTCCCGGCTTTTATATCGTTAAACGATTTATCCGCCAATTGCGATCACTGATTGATGTCACGGGCACGCCGGGCGGGGGAACCGTCAGCCAACCATTCGCACTGGAAGAATCCGCGCCGACCGAGCTGTATGAACTGGCTAATAACTTCAACAGGCTACAGCGGGAAGTGGCGCGCCAGAAAAGGAATTTCAGGGAAATCGGTGACCGCATGCTGGGATACATGAAAGAACTGGATGCCCACAAACAAAAACTGAAGGAAGAATCCGTCCTGAGAGACTATATGACACGCTATGTGGGAAAGGATGTAGTGGATCAGATGATCCTTTCCCGAAAAGAGGATCCTTTGGCCAATGAGCGCTGTGAAGCAACACTTCTGTTCGCCGATATCCGTTCATTTACCAGTATCTCCGAGCACATGAACCCGGAAGAAATCATCTCCATGCTCAACGAGTACTTCGATGCGATGGTGGATATTATATTCAAACACGGGGGTATTCTGGACAAATTTGTCGGCGATGAGTTAATGGCCGTTTTCCGGCAAAAACCGGATCAATCGAAGGGTCCACTGGATGCGGTATTCGCGGCTGTTGACATGAGAAAGAAAATCAGGGATTTGATGCAGGAAAGGAATGCCAGTGGCAAACAGGTTTTTGAAGTGGGTATCGGAATCAATACAGGGCAGGTTGTCACGGGCAATGTCGGCGCTAAAAACCGTATGGATTACACGGTGATTGGCGATACAGTCAATGTGGCCGCACGACTGGAACAAATGGCCGAAGGCCAGGAAATTATTGTGGGCGAGGATACATGGCGGTATTGCAAAGGCCACGTCGAAATGCGGGAAAAAGGAGAAATTACGGTTAAAAACCGGGCTTTGCCGGTGAAGTGCTATGAAGTAATGTTCTGATGGTATGCTTTTCTATGGGACAGAACACTGGCCTGTGGTGTTTATGAAGAGTCCGGGTTAAAGTCCAGTGCTCGAAACAAGAAACAGGGGAGAATTTATGCGCGGGACAAGATTCATACTACTTTCCTTATTATTAGTGTTATCATCCTGTAGCACCATGTCCGGCCCGGCCAGACCGAATACTACCGCCACCGCCAGTGCAAGCGGTTATGACCGCCTGCTGGCGTCAAATCAGGAACTAAGCCGCGAGGTAACCGCGCTGCGGCAAAAAGTAATCTGGCTTAAACATGGTATTGCCGATAGAAGGGCGCAACGAATAGCGTTCTGGAAGAGCGAACAGAGGCATGAGCATATCATTGTAAAGGACAATCTCGGGCATGTCCTGTTATTCCGCTCCGGCTATATGGAATTAACGCCTCAAGACCGCAAGGATATTAAGGATCTGGCAGCGCAACTGAAATCTACTCCTGGCATAAAGTCCATTGACGTGCTTGGCTATACCGATGCGGAGCCCATTGGCGGATATCCAAAACACAGGCATAAAAAACGCCATCCATACAAAACCAATCTGGCTCTGAGCCAGGGCCGCGCCAACGCCGTCGCAAAGATATTTATTGCGGCCGGATTCCCCGGAAACATGGTGCATGCAAAAGGACTTGGCACGGTCAGCACCCGCCGGGTTGAAATTTACCCCAGAAGGAATTAGGGCGTTATCCCAGGAACCGACATTGAATATTTTGTGATTGAGCAGCGCGTCAAGATGGTACATAGGCTGGATGGAGAAATGGCTATGTTATTTATTTACAACTCCTGAGTTCATTTTCGGGAGGCAAACGGTACTGTCCCGCCGAGCGGTAAGGTGAATTTACCGGGTCGGGGACACTTATCTGGTCTGTAGTATGTGTGAAGGGTCCAGGTTAACGTCCTGTGCCCAAAGAAAAATATGAAGGAGGGGTTGAATTTATGCGAGGAACGGTATCCGTACCGCTTGCTTTACTGTTGGTATTATCATCCTGTAACACCGTTTCCAATCCGGCCAGACTGAATGCTGCGGGTACTGCCGCGACCGCCAGAGCAAACGCTTATGACCACCTGGCGGCGCCAGGTCGCGAAACGACCGTACCACGGCAAAAAATTAATCCGGCGCAGAGCCAGACTCGTACCGACGATACCGCAAAGATATCCATTGCGACCCAATCCCCCCCAAAGAATACCGACCCGTTATTACAAAATATCTCCGAATACGATATGGTCAGAATTCAGGCTGAAGCCAAACATGTTTATGCAAAACTATGGCCTGTATTCGCTGAACGCTCCCGTTATGTCCGTAGCCGCATATTGCCGATCATCAAACAATTGCATGCGCCAGCCTCTCTGGACATTCTCCCCATCGTCGAATCCGGCTACAACCCGTATGCCCTTTCTTCCGCGGGAGCCATGGGTCTGTGGCAATTGATGCCGGGAACAGCCCGCATGCTGGGCATGCGTGCGCCTCACGGCATTAACGCCCGCCGTGATGTGGAACGTGCGACGAAAGGTGCTGTCCGATATTTACTGGCCATGAAAGCGCGTTTCGGTAACTGGCCATTGGCGTTCGCCGCTTATCATCGTGGGCCTGGAAATATTGCCCGCGCCCTCCGCCGCCATCCATGGCAACCGTCAGACGGTCTGGACCGTTTGCCCGTACCGATGATTACCCGCACCTATGTCCGTAGCATCCTGGGGCTTGTAGCACTGCTTCAACGTGGCGTATGGCGCTTTCCAGACCCGTGGCCCATGCGCGCTTTAACATTGCAGGCACCCGTGGACATCAATCTGCTCATCCAGGCCACGGGCATCAGCCGCAACGACTTGTTCCGTTTTAATCCGGGGCTGGATCACAGCCAATACCTCAATTCTCCCGTTACATTGTATGCGCCCGACAAGATGCATGCCCGCATGCTGGCATCGGCTTCCGAGGCTGTCCCCGCGCACATTCGTATTCGTATTCGTTCGGGCGATAATCTGTGGACACTGGCGAGAAGGTACCATACCACGCTGCACCATCTGAAACAGATGAATCCGCGCCTTGGCCGCCTGTTACGGCCAGGACGATCGCTACGGGTTCCCGCCAGACGTTTTTATGCCGCTTATCCTTCACCCAACCCTCTGCTGGCGAAGGGAAGGCGGATTCGCTACCGTATTCGTGGTGGCGACAATCTGTGGAATATCGCCAAACGCTTTGGCACGACGCCTAGAGCCATTGCGCGCGCCAACAGCTTGCGCCAAACATCCATGCTGCATCCGGGAGACCGGCTGTGGATTCTGGTACGTATTCGTCCTTCCTAGCCTATATATTCGCACATGCAGGCCAATCTTAAACCATGGCATATTTTATCGGTGATTGTACTGCTGGTTGCGGGCTTGAGCGGATGTTCCAACACTGGCGAAACCAGCCCAAATAAAACCATTGAAACAAGCAAACAAGACAACGCTTCATCATCCGTACCGGCAAGGGGAGACAGGCTGGTATCGGCGAGTATTGGCGATGCCAGCAATCTGATTCCGATGATCGCGGGCGATGCCTCCAGTCAGGCCATTGCCGGGCAAATGTACCTTTCGCTGCTTAAATACGACAAAAATCTCAATCTGACCGGGCAGCTTGCCCGTTCATGGGACGTATCGAAAGACAACCTCACCATCACCTTCCACCTTCGCCCCAATCTCCACTGGACGGATGGGATACCCTTCACATCCGCTGATTGTGCGTTCACGCTGCATCTGATTCAGAGCAAACATACCCAAAGCCCTTACAAATCGGATTATATTAAAGTTATAGGCGTAGAAACACCCGACGCACTAACCTTTGTCGCCCACTACTCCGAACCCTTCTCGCCCGCACTCTCATCGTGGACATCGCTAAGTATTCTGCCCAAACATGTCTTTGAACATGAAGACATCATGCATACGGAACTGGCGCGACATCCGAAAGCCACCATTGGCCCTTACCGTCTGGCAGACTGGCAAGCGCAACAATCCATCCTGATGCGCGCCAACCCCGATTATTTTGACGGCCCTGTGTGGATAACGGAACGCTTGACCCGCATCATCCCCGATACGGCAACGCAATTCCTGGAACTATCCGCGGGAAAGCTGGATTCGATGGACTTGTCACCCATCCAGTACACCCGGCTGTTCAATACCAAACCACGGTTGAAAGCGAACTACAATCGTTACAAATATCTGGGCTTTGTCTATACCTACCTCGGGTTCAATCTGAAGCGTCCGCTGTTCGCCGACCGCCATGTCCGCGAAGCCATTGCCTATGCCATCAACCGTCAGGAGATTGTGGATGGCGTATTGTTGGGTCTGGGGAAAGTCATTGCCAGCCCGTATAAGCCGGGAACCAAATGGGTCAACACCCGATTGCATCCCCGCCCCTACGACCCCGACAAGGCAAGGAAAATTCTCCAGTCCGATGGCTGGAGTGACCATAACGGTGATGGTGTTCTGGACAAGGATGGTAAATCTCTCTCCTTCATCATCCTTACCAATAACGGCAATACACAACGCGCGAATACTGCTACCATTATTCAGCAGCGCCTGAAAGATGTTGGTATTGAAGTGAAAATACGCCTGGTGGAGTGGTCGGCCTTTATCGGAAATTTTATCGACAAACGGAATTTCGATGCGGTCATCCTGGGCTGGTCGCTATCACCGGAGCCGGATCAGTACAGCATTTGGCATTCTTCACAGACAGGGAAACGGCAATTTAATTTTTTATCTTACAAGAATGCCAAAGTGGATCATGTATTGGTCGCGGCGCGCAGAACCTTCGATGAGGCCAAGCGTAAACAGCTATATGATGTGATGCAGGAAGAAATATACAAGGATGTACCGATGGTGTTTCTCTACGCCCCCTACTCCTTACCCGTTTACAGCAAGCGTATCCACGGCATCAAACCCGCCCCTGCCGGTATCGGCTACAATAGCGAGCACTGGTTCGTCCCAAAAGACGAACAGAAATATAAGATATCCATGCAACCTTGATAATATTTTGCAAAGTTATCAAACAAAGCACCCACGAATGGGTGCTAACCCGGGTTATCGTCGGGGCAAATGTCTCCACCATTCTCTGCTTGCAGCGTCGCATGGGCAATCCCCTCGCCGCGTAAAGCTAAAAGTAGCCGGGGTAAAATATCGGGCCACTCCGTCATGGTCCGGATACACACATGCGCTGATAGTGCCATACGCTCATCCGGCAATGTCCAAACATGCACATGATGCGCACTCTTGACGCCATCAATGGCGACCATACGGGTCTCCAGTATGTTCATATCCACGGAGGCAGGCGCAGCCTCCATAATCTGTAGCGTTGTATCATGCACCAGTCGCCAACCACCCCATGCCAGGATCAGCACCACCACGAGGGAAAGGATCGGATCAATTGGCATCCAGCCGATCCACACGATGACAACCCCGGCCACGATAGCCGCCACCGATCCCAGCATATCTCCAAGCACATGCCAGTAAACAGCACGTGTGTTCAGGTCGTGACCACCGTGGAACCATCTGAGAATAATAATATTGACTGCCAGTCCGGCCGTGGCAACGCCCAGCATCAACGCGCCATGCACCTGCGGCGGCGAGTGAATGCGCCCCACCGCCTCCCACGCAATCCATCCGGAGACAAACCACAGACTAAATCCGTTCACTTGCGCCGCCAGCACACGTGCCCGGCCATAACCGTAACTCATGCCCGCATGCGCGGGACGGGCAGCAATCCGTTGCGCCAGCGCCGCCAGTCCGAGCGCGCCCACATCGGAAACCATGTGAACGGCATCGGCCAGTAAGGCCAACGAACCGGAGAACCAGCCTCCCGCCAACTCCACAACGGCGAACACCGCCGTCAAAAGTAATGCGGCGTTCAGCCTGTCCCGTGAATGTTCATGGTGTTCATGCATAAGCGCGGCAAGTATAGATGATACGTGTCCGTGCATCCACCCTTGCCATTTTCGGGGAGTCCTGATTA
>CAZDWG010000080.1:0-6758 GCA_964509005.1 uncultured Zetaproteobacteria bacterium | reverse complement strand
AGGAACGACAATGGAGGTTCATGATGCAACTGATCCGCATACCGGTGCTTTTGGCTACCCTGCTATTCTTTATACCTCTGGCCCATGCCGTCCAGTATAGCTGGTACGATGGCAAGGGCGTCGCGCATTCGCTCAGGGAATTCTCCGGCAAGCCCGTCATTCTGCACTTTTGGGCATCGTGGTGCGGCCCATGCCGGAAGGAGCTACCTGAACTGGCGGTATGGCGCGCACAGCATCTGGACGTGCCCTTTGTCGCCATTTCGCTGGATCAGAATGTTGCCGATGCCAGAAACTATTTGAATCAGCAACACCTGCCCTTTCCACTTCTCGTTGGAAGCATGAACGATGCCATGCAACTGGGTATACGCGGCTTGCCCACGACCCTTATAATCAATAAAAACGGAGAAATAACACAACGCCTCCTCGGGTCCCAGCCATGGGGGAATGCCGAATTTAGTCGGGAGATTCTGATGGCAATGGAGCCGCAGAAAATTAGGCTTCGTGAACCTTCAGCATTTTTTTATCAAAACAGGTAGAACGCGCCTGTTCAACCGGAGCACTGCCATGTGTGCGTGAAAACGTACCTAGATTCTGCAAGTGATTGCGCTATGTATGTACAAACACTTGCAGGATCTAGGACGTACTCATTTCGCTTGCTCTCCTCCGATATATCCCCATTATAGGCCACCCTGAAACATTCAAGGAGATTGAATAATGATGCGCGTGTTTTCCCTTTTGGCTCTGGTCATGCTCGTTTTTTCGACTGGCTGCCAAGCCGCTTCACACCAGCTTGGAACCAGGATGGAGAAAACCATACGGGCCAATATTTCACGCCTTTCTCCCAATTTTAAGGTGGATGCCATCCGGCCTCTGGATGTTATTCCGGGCTTGTATGAAATACGCTCCGGCAGAAATATTTTTTATACCGATGCCACGGGAAATTATCTGATTTCCGGCCATATCTTCAGCACGAAAGACCACAAGGATTTAACATCCGCACGGCTGGAGGATATCAATCGCGTGGACTGGAATAGTCTTCCCCTGAAGGATGCCATCGTGTCCGGTGATCCGAAAGGGACGCCTGTGGCGGTTTTTACCGACCCGGAATGCCCCTACTGTCGTCGGCTCGAAGAGGAATTACCCAAGGTCAGGGGATTGAAAATATACACATTCCTGTTTCCTCTGGTACAGATTCACCCCATGGCCCGTGCCGAGGCGGAGGCCATCTGGTGTTCAAAAGACCGGCATAAAACCCTCCTGGATATCATGCTAAGGGGCACGCCATTGAACAAGATCAAATCATTCAAATGCAAAACACCGATCAACACTAATTTGAAGCTCGCTGAAAAACTGGATATTACCGGCACGCCTACCCTGATTGCCCACGATGGTCGTAAGCATGCGGGCACCATGAGTGCTGAGCAGTTGATGCAGTGGGCCAAACGATGATTGTGCTGCCTGTGCGTGCCGCACGCACGCACAGGCAGCAAGGGCATGGCAATGGCAGCATTTATGAATAATCCAGACTAGGTAGTAGCATACAGGAGGACGCATGCGCGAAGACAGGCGACCGGATGAATTAAGGTCGGTACATATCGACACGGGATTCAACATACACGCGGAGGGATCGGCGCTGATCAGTTTCGGCCATACGCGCGTGCTTTGCACCGCATCCGTTGAGGAGAGGGTGCCATCTTTTTTGCGCAACAAGGGAAAGGGCTGGGTGACAGGCGAATACGGCATGTTGCCTCGCGCCACGCACACACGTGGAGGCCGCGAAGCCGCACGCGGCAAGCAGGGCGGACGAACGGTGGAGATTCAACGCCTGATAGGCCGCTCCCTGCGTGCCGTGGTCGATCTGGAAAAACTGGGTGAGCGCCAAATTCAACTGGACTGTGATGTTTTACAGGCTGATGGCGGTACGCGTACGGCCTCGATTACCGGTGCATGGGTGGCGCTCAGAATCGCCGTAAACCGCTTGCTCAAGGACGGCGTGATTGAAGAAGATCCACTGCTGGGGCAGGTGGCTGCCGTCAGTTGCGGCTATGTGGATCATGAAGCATTGCTGGATCTTGAGTACAGCGAAGATTCGCGGGCGCAAATGGATGCTAATTTTATTATGAGCGCGGATGGTGGCATCATTGAGGTACAGGCTACGGCTGAAGACAAGCCGGTATCCTGGGATCAGGTCGTGGCATTGAAGGAACTGGCGCAGGCAGGCATAAGCCAACTGGTCACACTGCAACTTGAAGTAGTCGCGAGGTCGTGAAGCTGGTTGTTGCCAGTAACAACCCGAAAAAACGGGCTGAAATTACAGCCATTCTCAACACGCTTGGCATTGACGTCGTACCACCTGAAGAAACCATTTTCGTGGAGGTGGATGAAGATGGGGAGTCCTTCGCCCAAAATGCCCAAAAGAAGGCCGAAGCCTTCTCGGCGGCCAACCATTGTGTCGCACTGGGTGACGATTCAGGGTTGTGCGTAGAGATTCTCAATGGCGCACCGGGTATGTATTCCTCGCGTTTCGCGGGCATTGACGCGAATGACATCAGCAACAACGCCCGGTTGCTGCACGAGATGAAGGGTGTTGCCAATCGTAAAGCATATTTTTCGTGTTGTGTTCACCTGACATTTCCGAACGGACAACACCTCACCGCTGAAGGCCGTGTGGATGGAGAAATCATGGTGCGGGAGGATGGCCCTTGTGGTTTCGGCTATGACCCCCTTTTTTACTGTCGGGAGCTGGGGAAAACCTTTGCTCGTGCCACAGCCGCGGAGAAAGCGGTCGTTTCCCATCGTGGCCGGGCACTGGTCAGACTGACCCAACAATTTGACATCGACTGTCGGGCGTGCCCGCGGCTGGCTACGTTTCTCGATGATGTCCGCATCGAGCATCCTGGATATCACTGTGCGCCGGTGCCCGCATTTGGCGACGACAATCCGCGGCTGTTGATAGTCGGTCTGGCGCCGGGCATGCATGGAGCTAACCGTACAGGGCGCCCGTTTACCGGCGACTTTGCCGGCATCCTGCTGTATCAGACCCTGTTCGACCTGGGTTCAAGCAATCAGCCCGTCTCTGAATCCGCGAATGACGCGCTTCGATTAAATGGCGTTCGTATCACCAATTCCGTCAAATGTCTGCCGCCGCGAAACAAACCGGAAACATTGGAAATTCGGACCTGTAATCGTTTTCTAAAGAAGGAAATCGAAGCATTGCCGGAGCCATGCGATCTGCTGGCGCTGGGAAAAATCGCCCATGATGCCGTACTCATGGCCTATGGGCTAAAACTCACCGCATTGAAATTCGGCCACGGTGCTGAGCATCCATTGCCGGATGGCCGCACACTATTCGACAGCTATCATTGCTCGCGTTACAACACCCAGACCAGACGCCTGACGCGAGACATGTTCATGGATGTGCTTCGCCGTGCAGTTAAAGATCCGCCGCGCTGGCCTTGAATCGTTTCATCTGGGCATAGATTCGAGCAGTATACCTGGTGGTGCCAAGCGAGCCGTTATAGGCAGCCAACGCTTTGGAAATATTGCCATAACGGTTCTTGTACATACTCAAAATAGCACAGCCATAACGAATATTGGTCTCAATCTCGAACAGGTTGTCATCCTTTGAACCCAACTTGTCCTTCCAGAAAGGCATGACCTGCATGAGGCCGCGTGCGCCGACATTGCTGATTGCAAAGTGATCAAATTGTGATTCCACGGCAATGACGGAGAGAATCAGTTCAGGGGAGAGATTAAATCGTTGGCTGTAGATATAAACCCAGCGGGCCAGCGTTTGCGCTTCAACCGGGTCATGCACCCATGGCTTGATGACCTGCTGAATATCCTTCATCCAGACGGTCTTCTTGAAGCTGTTCGTGGCGTTATTTTGCGGCGGCTTAAGCATTTGACGCAGATGCGCCTTCTCTGTCGGCTGCATATCGAGAAGGGCCACATGCGCCTCCACGACATTCAGCGCCGTGGTCGTTTGCGCCAGCCGCTGTTTTTGTTCCGGCGTGCCCATCAACCAGAAAGGCAGGGTTGCCAGAAATCCGACCATGAGGATTCCGGCCAGGATGGCCTTGGGAGGCATCCCCCGGAGGCGCATGGAAAGTTCTCTGGCGTTCAGGTTAGTGTGAGGCCCTGGAAAATTCGGCATGCACAAAGCTCCGAATATCTTCCAGCGGCACTTCCATTTTTTTGCCGCCGCGTATGGCAATTTCTGCTTTACCGCCAGACAGCCCCCGTTCACCGAGCACGACCCGTATCGGAATTCCCACCAATTCCGCGTCACGAAACTTTACGCCTGGCCGTTCATTGCGGTCATCCCACAGAGTCTCCAGTGAGGAAGCCTTCATACCCTCATACAGATGCCCGCACATTTTTATCACTTCTTCGTTATTGCCGATTGATATCACCACAACATGAAATGGTGCCAAATGCATCGGCCAGATAATTCCGGCATCGTCATGGCATTGTTCAACCACTGCCGCAAGCAAACGGGAAACACCCATGCCGTAGCATCCCATCGTAGTCACGGACCGTTTACCGTTTGAATCCTGGAAAGCAACATCCATCGGTTCGGAATACTGACGCCCCAGTTCAAACACGTGTCCCACCTCGATGCCGCGATTAAACTGAATATTTCCGCCACACTGCTGGCAGGTATCACCCTCCCTGCATTCCCGTACATCCACATACCGCGCATGCGGAACATCACGCGCCATATCAAGGCCGGACACATGCGCATCTCTTTCGTTTGCTCCCGTGAACAATCCCGCTACACCCTTCAGCGTTTCATCAGCGAGAACCCTGGCTTTTATGCCATGGGGTCCCACATAACCGGCAATGCCGCCCATCCCTTCAATATCTTCACTGGTGGCCATCAGCAGTTCATCCGCATTCAGCACATGCGTGAGCTTGGCTTCTTGCACCTGATCGTCACCACGGATGCATACAGCCACGATTTCATCCTCCATATCGGCGCGTTTTACACGGTAAACCAGCGTTTTGACCAGCAGCGCGGGCTCCACATGTAACAAGTTGGCTACGTCTTTCACCGCCGTTACTCCCGGCGTACGGATGGTTTCCAGGTCAGCATTTCCGGAGACAGGGGTATTGCGGCACGATATCGCCATTTCCACATTGGCGGCATAATCACAGGATGAACAATGTGCAATAACATCCTCGCCCGATTCCGCCAGCACGTGAAACTCATGAGAGCGCCGTCCGCCAATCGCTCCCGTATCCGCCTGTACGGCCCGGAATTTTAGACCGAGGCGGGTAAATATCCGTGTATAGGTATCAAACATATTTTGATATTCGCGCGCCAGGCTCTCATCGTCCGCGTGAAAGGAATAGGCATCCTTCATGATAAATTCGCGTCCGCGCATCAATCCAAAGCGGGGGCGCACTTCGTCACGGAACTTGGCCTGAATCTGGTACAGGTTCATGGGTAACTGTTTGTAGGAACGCAATTCACGGCGCACCAGATCGCACACCACTTCCTCATGCGTTGGCCCAAGGCAGGATTCGTGATTGTGGCGGTCGGTAATGCGCAACAGTTCACGCCCATATTTATTCCAGCGACCAGACTGCTTCCATAACTCGGCGGGCTGCACCATGGGCATCAGGATTTCCTGTGCCCCGGCGCGATTCATTTCCTCACGCACTACGGCCTCGATTTTGCGCAATACGCGCAGTCCCAGAGGCAGAAAATCATATACGCCGGATGTTACCCGCCGTATAAATCCGGCTCGCAGCAAAAGTTTGTGGGATATAACCTCAGCATCCGCCGGGTTATCCCGCAACGTCGGTGAAAACAGATGGCTCATTCGCATGGCGTGAAAGTCTACCGTCTCGCTGGCATACATGGTAGCTTTTACCTTGGTTTAACGCTCATCCATCCCGAGACTCAATGTGTGCTATAAACGGATGTGGTGATAGCCAAAAAATATCTGTCCAGGGATGAGTTGGCACCGCTTGGCCGGATTGTGAATGCCTATCTTGATCTGGCAGAAGAGAGAGCTTTGCGAAATATCCCGATGACGATGGAGGACTGGAGAATTACGAATTGAGAATGAAGAACGGTGAATTTAGAAGTAAGAAACTTTTGCTATTCAAAATTCAGAATTCTAAATTCAACGGGGAGGCGCTAAAGTGAAAACAGATATGACTTTATTTGAGGATTATCAAATTCGCCGCATCTATGATGAAGATGCTGAAGTCTGGTGGTTTTCGATCATTGATATCGTGCAGGTATTGACGCAACAAGTTGATCATCAAGCCGCGAGAAATTACTGGAAGGTCTTGAAAAACAGGCTGAGAAAGGAAGGAAGTGAAGTGGTTACAAATTGTAACCGGTTGAAAATGACGGCAACCGATGGCAAACAGCGCATGACTGATGTCGCCACAGCGGAAACCCTACTGCGTCTTGTGCAATCCGTACCCAGCCCCAAAGCCGAGCCGATTAAACTGTGGCTGGCCAAGGTCGGTTACGAACGTATGCAGGAAATGGCTGATCCGGCAAGGTCGCTAAATCGCGCCAGAGAAACCTGGCAAAAGCATGGGCGTAGCGACAAATGGATTCAACAACGCATGACCGGGGAGGAAACCAGGGAAGAAAGTAGTTACATCCAATAATTACTTGCCTCCAGACAATCAGCAGCTCGTTGGTTTTGTAGATCAAAAGGATGAAGGCGACGAGTAAATGGAGAAGCAAAAATAATGAATTGGGAATGAAGAACTTTTTCACTACATTC
>CAZDWG010000079.1:0-6836 GCA_964509005.1 uncultured Zetaproteobacteria bacterium | reverse complement strand
GACCACCGGATGACTCGCTGTGGCACGATTTGTGGGTAAAGGGCAGGCCTAGGAGCCTGTCGGACTTATGGGGATCGTAGCGAGCAGGTGGGGAAGCGAGATCAAAATAGCATGATTTTGAGGCGCATAGTGGTCACTATGTAACGAAAAATCAGGATATTTTGGGCCGCTTCCCTGCCGCGCAGTAGATTTTCCATAAGTCTGACAGGCTCCTAGAAATTGTCATGCGGATTGTCGTCTGCCTAAAAGATAAGGAGTTTACCATGTCCGAGCGCTTATACATTTTTGATACCACCCTGCGCGATGGGGAACAGTCGCCGGGATGCTCCATGAACCTGGAGGAAAAGCTGCGCGTGGCGCACAGCCTCGCGGCACTGGGCGTGGATATTATCGAGGCGGGTTTTCCGGTTGCTTCGCCGGGTGATTTCGAGGCCGTGCATCGTATTGCCTCGGAAATTCGCGGACCAACCATCGCCGGGTTAGCCCGCGCGCACCCGAAGGACATCGAACGCGCCGCCGAAGCGGTACGGCCAGCGGAAAAGGCGCGTATCCACACCTTTATTGCGACCAGTCCCATCCACATGGAGGCCAAGCTGCGCATGAGACCGGATGAAGTGCTGGATATGGCGGTCACAGCGGTTAAACAGGCGCGGTCGCTGGTTCCCGAGGTTGAGTTCTCGGCTGAGGATGCCGGGCGCACCGAAATGGATTTCCTGTGCCGTATCGTTGAAGCAACCATTGCCGCAGGTGCCCGGGTCATCAATATTCCGGATACGGTGGGCTATATGACGCCACAGGAATTCGGTGGGCGTATTCGTGAACTGCGTGAGCGCGTTCCCAATGCCGATCAGGCTATTTTTTCCGTGCATTGCCACAATGATCTGGGCCTGTCCGTCGCCAATTCACTGGCCGCCGTGGAGAATGGTGCAAGGCAGGTCGAATGTACCATCAACGGGCTGGGAGAGAGGGCTGGCAATGCATCGCTGGAGGAGATCGTGATGATTCTTCGCACCCGCCTGGACCGCTACGATATTGAAACGGGCATTGATACGACGAAAATTGTGCCCACATCGAAACTGGTCAGCCAAATTACCGGTATGCCGGTACAGCCAAACAAGGCCATTGTCGGAGCCAATGCCTTTGCGCACGAAGCCGGTATTCATCAGGATGGTATGCTCAAGCATCACAAGACCTATGAGATTATGACCCCGGAATCGGTCGGCTGGGCCACCAACCGCATGGTGCTGGGCAAGCATTCAGGACGTGCAGCACTTAAATCACGCTATAAGGAATTGGGCGTAGATGTGGACAAGGATGCGCTCAATGCTATTTTTGAGCGATTCAAGGCTTTGGCGGACAAGAAGAAAGAGGTGTTCGACGAGGATCTGATGTCCATTCTGGAGCATGTCGAAGAAGTTAAGCCCGAACGTATCAAGCTGTCCAGCCTGCATGTTGCATCCGGTACCAGGGATACACCGGTCGCCGCCATTGAACTGGAGATTGAGGGAAAATCGCACAAAGCCACCAGCGAGGGGGATGGTCCGGTGGATGCCGCCTTCAAGGCGATCAATTCGCTGGTTGAACCCAATGGCAAGCTGTTGCTCTACGCGGTCAATGCCATTACCGCTGGCACGGATGCCCAGGGAGAGGTGACCGTTCGTCTACAGGATGCGGGACGTATTGTGAACGGACAGGGTAAAGATACGGATATTATTGTCGCTTCAGCGAAGGCATTGATTGCCGCATTGAACAAGTTGCCGGGCATGCACGCCAGGAAGGTGCATGCCCAATATTCAGGCGTTTAACCCGGTCCCTTCATTACCGCGTTCTTACTGGCCATTTTGTTTTTCAGGGAACGTTTGACGTGTAGGGTGCGCCCACCATGGAGGAAGTGTGAAACGTGAACTTGAAGCATCGCTGCAACTGGCTGCGGAAGCCCTGTTGTCGGAACATGGCGAAAAACATGGCGTGCGGGTTGCGCTAACCCGCCCCAGAACAAAGGATCACGGAGATTATGCCGCCAATGTGGCTATGTCACTGGCCGGACGCCTTGGTATGAAACCTCATGAGGCTGCGCAACGTTTGCTCGAACGGGTGCAATGGCCGCTATGTGTGGTCAAAACGGAGATCGCCGGTCCTGGCTTTATCAATATTTATCTGCAACAGGCATCAGAAGCCTCCATTTTGACGAAAATTGTGGCACAGGGCGTTCATTATGGCTGTGTTGCGGCGGATGCGCATGCACCACGCGCCTGTGTCGAATTCGTATCGGCTAATCCGACGGGTCCGATGCATGTCGGGCATGGACGTGGCGCGGTCGTAGGCGATGCACTGGCCAGTATCATGCAGGCGCGCGGCGTACTTGTGCACCGGGAATATTATATCAATGATGCGGGCAACCAAATTGGCGTTTTGGCCGATTCAGTCTGGTTGCGTATGCGTGAATTACAGGGTGAGCGCATGGATATGCCGGATGCGTGTTATCCGGGTGAATATGTCGTGGATGCGGCCAGAACCATTTTGGGGCAGCGCTGCTTTGCGGAACTCCGGGCCATGCGGGAGGAGGAGCGTCGCATGTGGCTTGGTTGCGAGGCCGTCAAGGCAATGATGATGATGATCCGCAATGATTTACAGGCCATCGGCATTACATTTGACGAATATTTCTCGGAGAAAGAGCTACATCAGTCCGGGAAGATATCCGGCCTGCTTGAACAATTAAGGACGGACGGTTTAATCTACATGGGAACGCTTCCTCCGCCCAAGGGTAAACAGATCGAAAATTATCAGCCGGTGGAGCAATGGCTGTTCCGGACCACGAAATTTGGTGATGATGTGGATCGCCCATTGGCGAAAAAGGATGGAACACCCACCTATTTTGCCGCTGATATCGCCTATCACATGGATAAGCATGAGCGGAGATTCGATCAGTTGGTGGATGTGTGGGGTGCGGATCATGGCGGTTACGTTACCCGCGTACAGGCGGCCATGCAGGCGCTGACGGGTGAGAAACATCAGCCGCAGGTGGTACTTGTACAGATGGTTAATTTGACCCGTGACGGCAAGCCTGTACGCATGTCCAAGCGGGCCGGAACCTTTGTGACATTGCGCGAAGTGGTGGATGAAGTGGGCAGGGATGCCGTACGCTTCAATTTTCTTACCCGACGTGCTGAAAGTCAGCTTGACTTCGACCTGGAAACGGCCAAACAAAGGAACGACGAGAATCCTGTTTATTATGTGCAATATGCGCATGCCCGGGTGTGTTCCATTTTGCGCAAAGCAGGTAAAGAAGGCCTGCAAAGGGTTGAGCCGGAAGGTGTGGATGTGTCATTGCTTGTGGCGGAAGAGGAAACCGGACTGGTCAAACAGCTTCTGGCCTACCCCGAGATACTGGACGTGGCAGCCAATCGTCTGGAACCGTACCGCGTAGCTGTTTATTTAATGCGTCTGGCGGCGAGTTTACATCAATATTACCATAAACATCGCGTCATTGTAGAGCATGCCGGATTGGTGCAGGCCAGACTACTGTTGATGCATGCGGTGCAACAGGTGTTGACCAACGGCTTGAAATTACTGGGTGTTTCCGTACCGGAGGTGATGTGATGGCGCGCAAGGATTTTGCCAAGGTGCAAGCGCCAGGGTCGGTGGGCTACGACATGAGGAATATGCGAAGCACATTCGTGATTGCGGGTATGCTGGCCATTGTAGGCATCAGCTTTATCGGTGGCGTCATGTTGGGAGAAAAGCAGGGGATGGAAAAGGCGAAATATGCGGGGAAGCAACGCTTGCTGCAACGCATTAAGAAGCAGAGTCATGAGCTTGATACACTGAAAAGAACAGATGAAGGTCAGAAGCATCAGCTTGCCCAGACGGAAACGCAGGTTGGAGATCTAACCTTTTACAATACACTACCCAATCAAAAAGTGGCGCCGGTGCCTCTGAACACATCGCAAAACAGTCCAGGCCATGAGGGGGCAGTGGCGGATGTTATTCGGCGTGAGCTGGTTCGCCGGGGAATGCGACCCGCATCCGGTGGCGCGTTCAAGCTCCAGGTTGGATCATACCATCGCAAGGCGGACGCGGATAATCTCAAAACGCGATTCAAGCAGCAGGGTTTTCAAGCTGTTGTCGAACAAACTACGGTGCCGGGTATGGGTTTGTGGTTCCGGGTTTATACAGGGCCTTATGCCAACCGGAGAATGGCCGGGCAAGCCAGATTGCGGGTGCAGACAACGATGCATATCACGGGTCTGTTGCTACATGATTAGCCATCATGCCGCTTGAGAGGCAACCTCCGGATTTCAGGAGTATGGATGCGCACCACTGGGTTAACGGGGTTTTACGCCGTGATTGCATCATGACCCCTCTTGCCGGCGATGCCTCCTTCCGCCGGTATTTCAGGGTCAGTGACCAGGAGAAAACCTTTGTGCTGATGGATGCACCGCCCGAGAAAGAGGATGTGATACCTTTTCTGGATATTCGCCGCTGGCTTGAGGGGGCAGGGGTGCGCGTACCCCATCTGGTGGCGGAGGATAAGTCACGAGGCTTTTTACTGTTGGAGGATTTTGGTGATGTAACGTGGGCTGCATATCTGAAGCGGCGCTCTGATCCTTCCTTGCTGTTGGAAGATGCATTTCGGCAGCTTCGATGTCTACAGTCCTGTATGCCCGTTTCCGGGCTTGCTGTATTCAATGAAGCGCGAATGCGAGCCGAATGTGATCTCTACCTGGACTGGTATTTGCCTCATGTGGCGGTTTATGAGCCGTCAGAGGAAGAACGGCGGCTATTCCACGGTGCGGTGGACCCTGTTTTCAAAACCATTGCCGCGCTACCGCGTGTTCCCGTGCATCTGGATTACCATAGTCGCAACCTGATGTTGCCGAAAGATGTGCTGCCGCTGGGTGTGATTGATTTTCAGGATGCAATCATGGGTCCCGTGACCTATGACGTGGCTTCATTGTTGTATGATTGCTATCAGGATTATCCGGAAGAGATGCGCCGAAGGTGGAGCTTGCATTTCTTTGAATGGCTACCCCGGCGCCTCCGCTCATTTTTCACGGACTTCGATGCCTGGCATCGGGCGTTACGGCTTACCGCCCTGCAACGTCATATCAAGGTAGCAGGCATATTTGCGCGCCTGGCGTATCGCGATGGCAAACGTCAATTTCTGGATGAGCTTTTTCTTACACGCAAGCACATGCGGGAAGAACTTGATGCGCTGGGAATGAAAGCGGAAAAATTCCATCTTTTGTGCAAGAGACCTGTTAGCCTGAACTGCAAAAATATTCATGATCGGGAGGAGAAATGAATAAGAAAAACTATGCGCTGTTGATTGATGCGGATAATTCGCCAGCTTCTAAAATTGATGTGGTATTGGCGGAAATAGCAAAGTACGGGGTTGTTAACATCCGTCGTGCTTACGGCAATTGGAAAAGTTCGACGTTGAAAGGGTGGGAGAAACTGCTTCACGAACACGCCATTCAACCCATACAACAGTTCGATTATACCAAGGGGAAGAATTCAACGGATATTGCCATGGTCATTGACGCAATGGATTTGCTTCTTTCGAAGAAGATGGACGGCTTCTGCATCATGTCCAGTGACAGTGATTTTACGCCATTGGTGATGCGGGTGCGTGCGGAGGGGAAGGACGTCCTTGGGTTTGGAGAGAAAAAAACACCGGCGCCTTTTGTTAACGCATGTTCAACATTCCTCTATTTGGAACAGATTGGCTCCGGTAACGACAAGGGCGGGGAAAAAAGGTTTTTGGGCAGAAGTACGCATGAGCAGAAGAAGACAACGGCGGAGCTCCGGGCCGACACGAAACTGGTTATGCTCTTAAGGAGCGCCGTGGAGAATGCGGAAGAAGATGATGGATGGTCGGGGCTTGGCAGAGTGGGAAGTTATATCGTCAACCAAGCGTCTTTTGATTCCAGAAATTATGGGTACAAAAAACTTGTTGACCTGGTTGTCGCAAGCGACCTGTTTGAAATGGAGATGAGAGGCGAGGATTTTCCTCAACCCTATGTGCGCGACAAGAGGAAGAAAAAATAATGCAGGCTAGATAAAAAAACACAAAATAACAGGTATATGTCCTGTTCTGCGAGGTTGTAATGCAAATTGGAAAACACAAAGTTGTAAGCATTGACTATACGTTAACGAATAACGATGGCGAAGTGCTGGACACGTCAAAAGGGCAGGAGCCGTTGGCTTATATTCATGGTATAGGATTCATGATCCCGGGTCTTGAGCATGCGCTGGAAGGAAAATTGAGTGGCGATTCCTTGTCCGTTACCGTCGAGCCCAGAGATGGCTACGGCGAACGCGACGAGGATCTGGTGAAGGTGGTGGAACGGACGATGTTTGGCGATGTTGAACGGCTTGAAGTGGGCTTGCAGTTCCAGGCACAAACAGATGACGGTATTGACGTGGTTACGGTGACTTCCGTGGACGGCGATGAGGTGACCGTAGACGGCAATCACCCCATGGCTGATGTTGTGCTGAATTTTGATGTTCGGGTCGTGGGCGTGCGTGAGGCAAGCGAGGAAGAGATTGACCACGGTCATGTGCATGATGCTGGCGGTCATCAGCATTGAGTCTGAAAGGCACGCAGCCCTGCTTTGGATTTGTGGCGGCACACTGCGCCAGGGGAGATCAGACTATATTTTGGACAGAAGAGCCAATTGCAAAACTCATGAGCGGCGATCAGCTTCCCCACTTTGGCCCATTTCCGGGCTGGAATTTCGGTCCATGGAACCACCATGCACCTCATTCCATCCCGAAAATGGACTCAAAGTGGGATTGCCGCTCATCCACCCAGAGTTTTGCAATTGGCTCAG
>CAZDWG010000078.1:0-6977 GCA_964509005.1 uncultured Zetaproteobacteria bacterium | reverse complement strand
GACGATATGGCTAACCAGTTGAATTTGTTCGATAAAACGTTGGGACACTAGTGATTTTATCTTTGTTGCTTACAGCTTTTCTGGCCGTTATTCCCGCCAGTTCGCAGGCGGAAATCCTGAAGCGGGTTAAAGCCGAGAATGTCTGCATGGTCAACAATGAAGACATGGGCAAGCCGCAGATTCCCATTCAAGTAAACGGCAAAACCTACTATGGCTGCTGCGCCATGTGCGTTAGCAGCCTGACCAATGACCCTAAAGCGCGCCGAGGCATTGATCCTGTCAATGGACATGCGGTGGACAAGACCGCTGCAATCATCGGCGCGAAGGCGGATGGCAGCGTGCTCTATTTCGAGAACGAGACCACTTTTACCGTCTGGCAACACCATGAAGAAGGAGAAACACCATGAAGGAAATCATCATACACGTTAACGACATGAAATGTGATGGCTGCGAGGCGACCATCCGCAAGGCGCTGTTCAGAGTGAATGGCGTCTACGATGCGCGGGCAGATCATAAAACGGGCAAGGTGCAGATGCAGGTAAACGAAGCCGCTTTCCGTATCGTGGAGGCCGATGAGGCCATCCGCGATATTGGCTACGAGCCGACGGAGGCTTAGCCATGGAGGAAAATCTAAGCTGTTGCTGCCATGATAGTCAGGCGAATTTTCTGGGCCGCGCCATGCAGCATCTTGGTCTTGATGAGGCGCAAAGAAAGTTGCTGCTCCAGTCCTTTCGCGAAGTCACTGTGCAGATACCGTTGAAATTGCGAAAGGGCGAAGTAGAAACACTGCACACTTTCACCGGATATCGTGTTCAACACAACCATGCGCGGGGGCCGTTCAAGGGTGGATTGCGTTTTCACCCCGATGTTCAACTGGATGAAGTGCGAGCGTTGGCGCAACTGATGACCTGGAAAACCGCGCTGGTAAACATCCCCTTTGGTGGCGCCAAAGGGGGCATTACCGTTGATCCCGCGGAATTGGCGGAAGATGAGTTGGAAATACTAACCCGGCGTTTCACCCAGAAGCTGGCACCAATCCTTGGCGAGCATGAGGACATCCCGGCACCGGACGTCAACACCAATCCGCAGGTCATGGCCTGGATATTCGATGAATACAGCAAGTCACATGGCTATACGCCTGCCGTAGTCACCGGCAAACCGGTCGAGTTGGGTGGCTCGGAAGGAAGACTGGAGGCAACGGGGTTCGGCGTAGCATTTATTGCCCACCGGGCATGTAACGATCTGTCCATACCTTTGAAACAGGCGCATATCGCCATACAGGGTTTTGGCAATGTTGGCTCGTTTACCGCGCTCCGTCTGAGCGAAATGGGTGCGCGGATCGTGGCCATTTCCGATATATTTGGCGGCATTTATTGCAAGGATGGCGTAGATATTCAGGCTGCCATGCGCCATGTTCGGGAAAATGGACGTTTAGAGGGACTGAAGGGAACGAAAGAGATCAGCAACAATGAATTGCTAACGCTGCCCTGCGATGTGCTCATCCCTGCGGCGATGGAGGGCGTGATCAACTGCGACAATGCCAATGCCATTCGAGCCCGACTAATCATCGAAGCCGCCAACATGCCGATCACCCACATGGCTGACGACAAGCTGTGTGCGCGCGGCGTCGTCATCGTTCCAGACATTCTGGCCAATGTCGGCGGCGTAACCGTTTCCTATTTTGAGTGGGTGCAGAACATCCAGCGTTTCCCATGGGATAAAGAAAAAGTTTTCAAGCTCATGGAAACATATTTATCACGTGCCTATGAGGATGTGCGCGGGTTATCGCGCCGCAAACAGGTGGATTTGCGGACATCCGCCTATGAACTGGCAGTGCAGCGGACGATGCAGGCCGTCACATTGCGTGGCTTTTGATGACAGAAAGGAGACCCTGATGGAAGATAACATGGTGATGGAACGAGGTTTCCAGGTGGACAAGACGCAGTGCGAAGGATGCGAAGCCACCATTGAGAAACAGCTACTCGCTGTCCCAGGCGTATTGGAAGCGAAAGCGGATGATAAAACGGGCAAGGTATGGGTGCGTTACGACCCCGCCCAAGTCCGTTTTGATGCGCTACCGCCCATTGTCGAGGCAGTGGGTTTCCCGCGCATATTCGAGTTCAGCGACGAGCATCACCAGGATTTCCTCTGGGGTCAAAAAGAAGAAGTTGTCGTACGGAAAGCCATGCAGCAGAAAAAAGGTGTCTGAGGATGTGCGATGGGAAAGGAAAGGATTGCCCCGTTTGCGGCATGGATACCACAACGACCGAGATCGTCACCGAGCATCTGGACATGTCTTATCACTTCTGTTCACAACAATGCCTGGAGAACTTTATCGCTCATCCCAAGCTCTACCTTGGTATCAAGTCACTGAAAAAAGAAGGCAAGCATGTGATAAAACGGCGTTCTTTCATGCTTGACCGCCCCCTTCAGGGGTCGATAGAAAATACCTTAAAAACCACGCTGTCCGCCATGATGGGCGTCCGGGATGTACGAATTGTCGGTGTAAAGGTAACAGTCACCTATGACTTGCTTGAGGCAACCTCAGTACAAATTGAGAAAGATATTGAACAGGCTGGCACCAGCTTGGGAACTGGATGGGCAGAACGATTGAAGCGCGGCTGGGTCCATTACACCGAGGAAACCGAGCTGGACAATCTGGCTGTAGACAATATGGCCTGTTGCAACAAACCGCCCGCAAAGATGTAGGCACAATGAACCGCCAAAAAGGAAAAAGCACCAACAGTACATTTAATAAACAGGAGATTCTGACATGATGCAACATATTAAAACCATAGCCGGATTGGCGTTTGTGACGGTGGCCGTTGGCCTGGTCGTTATGTACTCGGGTATCATCAATGTAGCAGCCACGTATCCTCATCACCCGCTCACCCGCTGGGGGCTACACACGGCCATGGAACGCTCGGTGAGTTACCACGCCAAAAACATAAAAGCGCCACCGCTGGATCGTCCGGAAATGGCCCTGAAGGGCTTTCGTCATTACCGGGAAATGTGCATGGGATGCCATCTCGCTCCCGGTATTTCCTCGTCGGAGATCCGCAAGGGACTGATGCCCAAGCCGCCAAAATTACAACAAGTGGTTCGGGGATGGACGCCTGCCGAGTTGTTCTGGATCGTCAAAAATGGCGTGCGGATGACAGCCATGCCAGCCTGGGGACCATCCCATAGCGACAAAAATATATGGGAAATCGTCGCATTTCTCAAAAAGCTTCCCGGTATGACGGCAGCCCAGTACCAGGCGATGGGCAAGCAGGCGGGTCAGGGTGATGGCGATACAGACGAAGGTCATACGGCGCACTCGCACTGAACCGCTGATACGGAGGGGCTGACATGACCGCGAAGCAATGTCCCCTCCCGTGAAGACGTAACGAATAGACCTATCATCAGTACCCAAGGAGAAACAGGGCATGGACAATCGAACTCCAAAAACGGACTGCACCGTTACACAGCTTGCCAGATGCGCCGATGTTACGCCCGATGCCGTACGTTATTATGTGCGCATCGGCTTGCTAAAACCCGTTCGTAATCCATGCACGGAGGTCTTTGATGGAAGGATTGGGATCGCTCTTACTGCTTGCCGCATTTTTAATATTTGACAGGAGGATTCATGAATAATCTCAGTAAAATAGCAGACGCCGGTCAATCCATTTGGCTGGACTACATTGACCGTCACCTCATCCGCAGTGGTGAACTACAACAATTTATTGAACGCGACGGTATACGCGGCGTAACCTCCAATCCCGCCATCTTCGAGAAGGCAGTGCGTACGGACAAGGAATATTCCGGCGCGCTACAGCAACATGGAGAGGCTTCTCCGGCGGTAGCGTTCGAGCATCTTGCCATTGCGGATATCCGTGCTGCGGCCGATGTGCTACAGCCGGTATATGAGGGTTCCCGGCAGCGGGATGGCTACGTTTCGCTGGAAGTCTCTCCGAAACTGGCGCACAACAGCGAAGCCACGATAACGGAAGCACGACGGCTGTGGCAGGAGGTGGAGCGGGAGAACTTGATGATCAAGGTGCCCGCAACCGATGCCGGAATCCCTGCCATTCAACAATTGATCAGTGAAGGAATCAACGTGAATGCCACACTGTTATTTTCACGAAGCATGTATCAGCGCACCGCCGAGGCATTCATTTCCGGGCTGGAGCAGAGGATGCAACATGGCGCCCCACTGGCGGGCGTGGCAAGCGTAGCCAGCTTCTTCGTCAGCCGCATTGACACGGCCATGGATGCCATCCTCGGCAAGCGTCTGGAAATAGCGGCAAGTCAGGCGGAGCGCGAGATGCTGCACGGCATGCTCGGCAAGATAGCGATTGCCAATGCCAAGCTTGCCTACCAACATTACAAGACCGTCTTTTTCACGCCTCGCTGGCAAGCACTTGCCGCCCATGGCGCCCAGAGGCAGCGCCTGTTATGGGCCAGCACCGGGACCAAAAATCCCGCCTACTCCGATACGCTCTATATTGAGGAACTGATCGGGCCGGATACGGTGAACACCGCACCGCCCGCTACGCTGACCGCATTTCGGGAACATGGACGTATCCGCGCCAGTCTGGAAGAAGACGTCGCTGGTGCGACCGTCATCATCAACCGGCTCGAAACGCTCAAAACACTCGGCGTATCACTGGATGAAATTACCGATAGATTGCTTGATGATGGCGTCAGACTGTTCGATGAGGCCTACGATAAACTACTTGACGTCATCGCTGTATCCGCACGATCATCGCGGTAATTCATGAATAAGAAAACAGCATGATGCAGAAGCAAGGTAGTATCCCGCATGGGTGTGCGGTCAAGCCCGAATCCCTACCGGTTTCAAGGATTATCCCGGCGCTAAAGTTAGCGACAGGCGTTCCCCTGCCACTGGGCGCCCACCGGGGCTGTGCCGGAGTCAATTTCGCCATTTTCAGCCGTCATGCCGCCGCCATCAGCCTGCTGCTGTTCGATAGTCCGACAGATGAGACCCCGGCCCGAATCATCGCCCTTGATCCGCAGCGCAACCGCACAGGAGATGTCTGGCATATATGCGTGGACGGCCTTGCCCAGGATACGCTCTACGCCTGGCAGGCGGATGGCCCTTACGCGCCGGAACACGGACTCCGTTTCAACAGGCACAAAATCCTGCTCGACCCTTATGCCACGGCTCTTGCCGGTACCGATTGCCAGGACTTCTCCCGTGTATGCGCCCCCGAGGTCAGGACGGATGCGGACGATGCCGGAGTCAAGGCCAAGTGCCTGCTGCCGAACGGAAAATTCGACTGGCGCGGAGACCGCCCACCCGCCCATCCCTGGTGTGAAACGGTCATCTATGAAACCCATGTGCGTGGCCTCACCATGCACCCTTCATCCGGTGTTCGCCGTCCCGGCACCTTTTCCGGCGTGGTGGAAAAAATTCCTTATTTGCAATCGCTGGGTGTGACCACGATTGAACTGATGCCGGTGCAGGAATTCCACGAGAACGAGATGACGCAGTGCAATCCGCTCACCAACGCGCGCCTGCGCAACTACTGGGGCTACAGCACGGTGGCTTTCTTCGCCCCCAGGGAAGGCTACGGCAGCCGCTCTCATACAGGATGCCAGCTGCGCGAGTTCAAGACCATGGTGCGGGAATTGCACCGGGCGGGCATTGAGGTGATCCTTGATATTGTTTTCAATCACACGGCGGAGGGCAATCACCTCGGACCGACGCTCAACTTTCGCGGCCTGGATAACCCCGTTTACTATCTGCTGGAGGAAGATCAACGCTTCTACAAAAACTATTCCGGCACCGGCAACACGCTGAACTGCAACCATCCGGTCGTGCGCGATTACATCCTCGATTGCCTGCGCCACTGGGTCATCGAAATGCATGTGGACGGTTTCCGCTTTGATCTGGCTTCCGTACTGGGTCGCGATGAAGAGGGGAATCTCATGCCCAATCCACCGTTACTCGAACGCATCGCCGAAGATCCGATTCTGAGCGGCATCAAGCTTATCGCCGAAGCCTGGGATGCGGGCGGCGCCTACCAGGTAGGTAGCTTTCCGGGTATGCGCTGGTCGGAGTGGAATGGCCGCTACCGGGATGATGTGCGCCGCTTCTGGCGCGGCGATGCAGGCATGACCGGCACACTGGCCAGCCGCCTGTGCGGTAGCGCCGACATCTACCGGCACAGTGGAAAATCGCCGCTGCACAGCATCAATTACGTAAGCTGTCACGATGGTTTCACCCTCAACGATCTGGTGAGTTATGCGCAAAAACACAATGAGGCGAACGGTGAAGGCAATGCTGATGGAAGCGACGATAACTACAGCGCCAACTACGGTATCGAAGGCTGCACCGACAAGCAAACGGTGGAGGCAGTACGCCTGCGCCAAATTAAAAACATGCTGGCGACGCTGCTTCTCTCGCGCGGCGTACCCATGATACTCGGCGGCGACGAGTTCCGCCGCAGTCAGGGCGGCAATAACAACGCCTATTGCCAGGACAACGAGACCAGTTGGTACGACTGGGACTTATTGCAGCGTCATGCGGAGTTGCACCGCTTTGTACGCATCCTGATTGACCTCCGGCGGCGCTTTCCGGTGCTACGGGAAGAACGTTTCTACACGGCGGAAGAAGTCCGGTGGTTTGGTCCCGATCTGGCGGAACCCGACTGGGATGGGCCGCGCGGCCTGCTCGGTTGCATGATCCACGCCGACCGAAACGCAGGCGGCGCGCTCTACCTGCTGTTCAATGCCACCGTCGAAACCATAGATTTCCGGCTACCCGAATCACCGTCAGGACAGAATTGGCGGGTGTTGCTGGACACCTCGCAGCCCACGCCAGAGCATGGCGGTGATCCCTCCACCGGACAACGACGGATAAAATCCGCTTGCTGGCGCGCGCAAACACGATCGCTGGCCATATTCGTTTAGCCTGCATGATGCATGATGCAGGCAGCTTAAACGAATACGTCACACCCGACTTAAAGGAG
>CAZDWG010000077.1:0-7036 GCA_964509005.1 uncultured Zetaproteobacteria bacterium | reverse complement strand
TAGGTTCGTATACGGCTATTGCATATTCTTACAAATTATTTTCGCTTTCATTTTCGGGATTTTGCAACCGACCCGCAAGAAACATACGTTCAGGGCGACCAACGAACATGCTGGTAATACGCCGTTTCTCTTTTGTCTATGTGTTGCTTCTGCTGGGGTCTTCATGTATTCCGCAACATGAACCCATCAGCAAGCAAGATCAGCAGGTTATCGCGGTGATGATGGTCATCGGCGCGGGCATTGGTGCGGGGGTTGGCGCGGCCTCAATCAGTGGTGCTGACTCGGCGGGTGTGGCCGTGGGTAGCGCGCTGGCTGGAGCATTTGCCGGATATGCCATCGGCCACATGGTTGTGGATCATATGAATCAGCAGGAAAAGGGAATCCGTTTGTCCGAAGCGGGCAAAAAGGGCGATATCTATGTCGAGAGGGTTCGACCCGACGTGTTAAAGCTGACCATGGAACATGGTGCGGAATTTCCCAGAGGATCCCCCAAATTAACGGTACGGGGGCGTCGCGCCCTGGACGATATCGCCAGGGTTGTGCGCCAACACGGGCCTTCGACGTTAACGATTGTAGCCTATGCCAACGATGCACCTTCATCCAGGGCCAACAGAGTATTGTCCGAGCAACGAGCGCGTGCGGTAGCGGACTATTTCAGGCAAAAAGGCGTTGGCGGATCTGGAATGAGCGTTAAGGGTAAGGGCAGACCTTTTTTCCTGCCGGCCAACAAAGCCGCACAGAAGAGACCATGGTACCGGCGTGTTGAGATTATCGTGAAAGGGCGGGGCAAGGCCACCTGATTTCCACGTATCCGGTCCCGTGCGCCTCGCCATGTTGAATGGATTGATGCACTACTCTTGCGGAATACGGTATTCGCCTGAAAATACGGATGAAACAGTTCCTTCCAGTATGATTGAATCCGGTGTTCCAGACACGATGACGTGGCCGCCGGGCATGTGAATGGTTTGCGGGCGGGTGTGTTTATGGGTGATCCAAACGGCGGTTGCGATGGCGCAGGCACCGCTGCCGCAGGCAGGCGTATGGCCTGCGCCGCGTTCGATAATGTCCACATAAACATCATCATTGACTTGCCCGCTGATAATTTCAATGTTTCGGTCTTCAGGTAATTCTTCCATGATCTCGAAGAAAACGCGGTGCGGGTTGCCAATCTGAACATCCACATAGCTATCAGTACGATGCGTGACCGTTGCGGCGCCCATGTGGACGCGAATCTGATCCTGATATTTTTCCGTTTGTACCGTGCGGTCTGTGATCTTGACGGATAAGGCGGAGGATTCATCACCTTCCAGTAGCAGACTGGCAATACAGCGCAGGCCGTTGCCACAATTTTCCGCTTCGGAGCCATCGCTGTTGAACATGCGCAAGCGCACGTCGGCCTCGTCGTGCGGAAGTATGACCAATAATTGGTCACATCCAATGCCATAACGGCGCTCTGTTATCTTGCGAACGAATTCGCAAGTCAGGGCAGGCAACGAATATGCGCGGCCATCCAGAATGACAAAATCATTTCCCTGAGCTTGCATTTTGGAGAAAGGCAGGGTGGCTGTCACGGCTGTTTTTCGCCCGTATGCTCGACAATCACGGTAGTATAAATACCGCCCCGCACATTAAAGACAGCGGCCATTTTCAGGTAACGCGGGTTTAGCAATGCGATCAGGTCATTGGCGATCATGTTCGTGACTTGTTCGTGGAAATGCCCTTCATTGCGGAAACTCCAGTAATAGAGTTTCAATGACTTCAATTCCACGCAACGCTGGTCCGGCACATAATCCAGTTTGATCTCGGCGAAGTCCGGCTGTCCTGTCTTCGGGCACAGACAGGTAAATTCCGGGGAATCGATGTGGATATGGTAATCGCGTTCAGGGTTGGGATTCGGAAATGTTTCCATCTGTTTGGACGGATTAACTTTTGATGGGATGGTTGGCAATTCAGACCTCAAAGAGCCTCTTGCAAAACTCGTGAGCGGCGATCGGCTTCCCTACTTTGGCCCATTTCCGCGCTGGAATTTCGGTCCATGGAACCACCATGCACCTCATTCCATCCCGAAAATGGACTCAAAGCGGGATTGCCGCTCATCCACCCAGAGTTTTGCAAGAGGCTCCAAAGTGTATTATTATATCAATATAGATATTCGTCAGGGTTTCTAGTTCAGCGACGGCAACGCACTCTCCAATCTGATGAATGGTGGAGTTGGTGAGTCCAAGCTCAGCAACGGGTATACCGGCCGCCGCCAGAAAGCGGCCATCGGAAGTCCCGCCTCCGGTGTCGCGTTTGGTGACGATGCCGGTTACGCGCCGGATTGATGATTCGACAAGGTCAAGAAAGACACCATCAGGTGTGGAAAAGGCCCTGGCCTGATGCCGAATATCCAGGGCTGCATCCACACCATCGCATGATTCATAAAGGCGTTTTCGGATGCCATCGAAGTCAATGCCCGGATTATAGCGGATATCAAGAGAAATCGAACACGTACCGGGGATAACATTGATCGCACCCGTGCCCGCCTGGATGTTGGTAATCTGGCAGGTTGTAGGCGGAAAGCCTGGCGTTGTTTCTCCCCAGTCCGTGTGCGTGATCCGGTTAAGAACCGGGGCTGCCAGGTGCACGGCATTGGTGGCGTCGTGCGGATAGGCGGAATGCCCCTGTTTTCCCTTAAACAACACAGTAACCTGTACCACGCCACGGCGGCCACGGCGTATGACATCGCCCACCTCTTCCGAAGATGATGGCTCACCGACAATGGCCGCGTCGGGTAGCGTATGGCCTTCCTGAAGAGCCTCAACGATACGAATCGTGCCGTCGATTGATTCCCCTTCCTCATCCGAGGTAATGAGCAACTGCATGGAGGGTAGGGGAGCATTCTTCTCAATCAGTTGTTCCAGGGCCGCCAGCCAGCAGGCAATGCCACCCTTCATGTCCTGCGCGCCGCGCCCATGTAATACGTCATTTTCAATAACGGCCGCAAAAGGAGGATGTGGCCATTGTTCGACGGGACCACATGGCACCACGTCGGTGTGTCCGACAAACGCAAGGCACCCTGTTTTCTCGCCACGGCGCTGGTAAATGCTGTTTGTTATGCCGCCGGTATTGATGCACGTTCGCGTAAATCCCAGTGGTTCCAGCACCGATTCGAGATAGTCCTGACAGCCACGGTCATCGGGCGTGGTGGATGGCCTTTGAATGAGTTCGATGGCATGAAGGGGTGCGTTTGTGTCAGGCATCGCAGCAGGCTAACAGTGAGCGAGAGTGATGAGTATTATTGATCGTGGCCTGATGCGTCTATCTTAAAATCACGCAAAATCTTTCCCGCTGCACCCAGCGTACCAGCCGCAGCGTAAAGTGTATGATCCACTTCAATCTTCAACGCTGCGGCATTGCCGCATGTCACCATCAGAAACGGCGCATTGCTTTCTAACGATACACTTTGTCCCGAATGCAGCAAGACCTCCTTAAGCAGTGTCCCGGAAGAATCGCGCACCTTCAGCCAGGCGGAAGATCCAACGGCCGTCAGACGATAGCGGTGCATTCGGGCAACTTTTTTGGCGATTGCGACCAGGGGAACCACTTTTTTCGCTTGAGACAGGGCTGCGGGACGTATCTTTGGGGAGGGTAGACTGGAGCCGGAAGCGGTGGCGGACAATTGAGATGCCAGGGGTGGCACTAAAGGTGCGTTCTCCTTTAGCGCCTTTTCCGGCGTGGAATGTTTTGTTGTCGTCTTGCCTGGCGGAGGCGGGCTCGTGTCCGCAATGGGCGTTTTCGATGGAGGGGTTTCCTTCTCACCATTTTCCAATGTATTAAATAGAATAAAAAGGAGTACAAAGAGAATGGCTGCGGCTATGGCCCATATTTTGTTGGGTGCGATGGGTGGATCAGGTATGGTGTAGGGCTTGGTGAGCTGATAGTCACCGGATTTCAGTGCCTCAATATCTTCGTGGCAGTCTTCACCCAGAAGCGCGGCATACTGACGCATAAAAGCAAGGACATAGACTTCCTCAGGCAGATGATTCCAGTCGCCGCTTTCCAGTGCACGTAAATAAACTTCACGAATTTTCAGTTGCGCGGAAGCTTCCTTGATCGTTAGTTCCCTGTGTTTACGGGCGGAGCATAATCGTTGCCCCAGACGGAGCTGGATTTGTTCCTTCGCTTCATTGGCGGACGTTTCTTTGTCCGTCTGTTCCGTTCTCGTTTGCTCAGGATTTAAGGGATCAGTCATTATTCCGCCAGCCTTTTGATTTTTTCTTCAGCCCATGCTTTGTCCATGGGGTCGGAAACCATTTGATGGAAACGTTCCAGTTGTTTTCTGACCTCAGGAATATTTCCTTCTTTGCGCAGTAGACCCAGCAAGCCTTCAAGGGCCTGCCGATTACCAGGTTTATCGTGTAAAATAGTTTTATACAGGGCTTTGGCAAAGATGATACGTCCGTAACGCAGATAAGCGCGGGCTTCCCTGATTCGGGATATTTCCTGAGTGGGGTTGAGCCTGCGGGCCTGGCGATAGGCTGCGATGGCCTCATTAAAGCGCTTTTGAAGTAGCAATGCATCGCCAAGGTTGATGTAGGCGATATCCGGGTGACGATAACGCGGGTCATTCAGGGCTATACGGAAATATTTTTCGGCTATTTTCGGTTTATTCATTTGTAGCATCAACCCGCCATAATTATTATAGGTGGCGGAGGATGGATGGTGTTTGAGCGACTGCTGATAATATCCATTCGCCTTACCCAGATTGCCGCGCAATTGCCAGGCATAAGCGAGTGCATCCAACACATCGGAACGATCCGGGGCCAGACTCCTGGCGAGCAGGAGTTCCTCAAAAGCCTTGGGCAGATTCCTCCTGTTCAGGGCATCTATGCCCAGTTGATAATGGATATCCACACGCCTGGTCTGGAGCTTCGGATCCACTGACGGACTCATCGTTGCACACGTGGATAACACAATCGTGATGAACAATAATACGATATAACCCGCCGGGTTCTTTAAGCCGACATATATCACAGCAAACGCTTCACAAGTGCATGAACGGGCCTCAGCGCCTGGTCGTCCAGGGTTGTCATATCACTGATGATGGCGTGTTCAAGCACCGATCGGCAATTTTCCGTACAGAGATGAATATCTTCATTTAGTTCAAAGAATGCGCGTAGCATGTTTTGCGCCCTGGCGACATTATCGCGCATGATTTCAAGAACATTGCTTACGCTGACGTTCTCCTCCTCCTCATGCCAGCAATCATAATCGGTACTCATGGCCACCGTGGCATAGCAAATTTCCGCTTCTCGTGCGAGTTTGGCCTCGGGCATATTGGTCATACCAATCACATCCATGCCCCAGCTACGATAGAGTTCAGATTCGGCCCGGGAGGAGAATTGAGGCCCTTGCATGGCCAGATAAGCACCCCCGTCATGGGTGCAAATTCCTATACTACGGGCAGCCTTTGCCAGTTGGGTGCGCAGGCTGGCGCATACCGGATCCGCCATGGATACATGCGCGACCACCGGCCCGTCGAAGAATGTTGAGGCGCGGTCAGAGGTACGGTCTACGAACTGGTCCACCAGCACAAAGTCTCCCGGTTTAATCCTTTCCCGCAGCGAACCGACGGCGGATATGGAAATGATGCGTGAAACGCCCGCCAGTTTCATGGCATAAATATTGGCGCGGTAATTGATGCGATGGGGTGGAATGGCGTGCCCTTGTCCGTGGCGGGGAAGGAAGACCGCTTCATGGTGACCTATGCGGGCCAACACCAATTGAGATGAAGGCCGACCATACGGCGTTTCGATATCAAGGCGGTCGAGTACGTCAACGCCCTTGATGCTGTACAGACCGCTGCCGCCAATAATACCTATCCGATTATCCATTTTCCCCTACCCGGTGTTACGACGTATGCCTGATACGATTGCCTGGCCCGAACTCTTTTGAATCGTTTGGAGACTGTCCCTTCAACTGGCCGCATGCGGCCATAATATCGTCTCCGCGAGAGCGCCTCACAGTGGCACGAATGCCTTTTTCAATCAAGGTCTTGGCAAACGTATTCATGTGTTGCTTCGAGGAGGCGGGGCAGGGCGCTCCGGGCCATGCATTAAAGTGGATGAGGTTGACGCGCTCCCGGTCCGGGTTGACGAATCGTATGAGTGCACCCAGGTCGGCGTCCCGATCATTTACGCCCGCAAGCATCACATATTCCAGCGTGATATGGCGTTGCTGGCCTAGCGGGTAATCATTAAGACACGCACGTAATGCTTCAAGCGGATATTTACGATTAATAGGGACCAGCCCGTTGCGCAAATCGTTACTGGCCGCATGCAGGGAAATCGCCAAATTGACGGGGGATGCTTCGCCCAGACGCTGGATCTGTGGTACAAGGCCCGACGTGGAAACAGTGATACGTCGCCGGGATAGATGAAGTCCGTCCTGGTCCAGAAGAATACGCAGGCTTCCATGGACGCTATCTTCGTTTGCCAGTGGTTCACCCATGCCCATATAGACCACATGAGTGATATGCTGATGCAGAGTATCGGGTAGTGGGTCATGCAGCATGTCCAGTTTGACAGCGAGAATTTGCGCCAGAATTTCGCCTGTTGTCAGGTTGGTTTCAAATTTTTGCGTTCCCGTGTAACAAAAAGGGCAATCCAGCACACATCCGACTTGCGAGGAGATACAGATCGTCCCCCGATGTTCATCTGGAATGAGGACGGTTTCTACCATACCGCCACGTTCCAGTTGAAACAGATATTTACGTGTACCATCCGTGGAGACCTGCCGCTTCACCAGCCTCAACGGCTCGCATACCAGTTGTTCGGAGAGCTTTCGGCGAAGATCAGCGGGCAGGTTGTGCATGACCTCAGGGTTGGAAATGCCCTTGTTCATCCATGTCCATATCTGCCTGGCACGGTAGGACGGTTGCTGCATGGATATGACCCGCGCCGTGAGTTCCGTCAGCGTTAGCGAAGGCAATTGCGGTCTGTTGTCCGGCATTTCTGCATTGTACAGCGAATACTGTATTCGGGTAGCATTCGTC
>CAZDWG010000076.1:0-7068 GCA_964509005.1 uncultured Zetaproteobacteria bacterium | reverse complement strand
CTCATACCTGCCCAGACCCATGGTGGTCATTTTACCGATATGCACCCACTGCCCCAACCATAGCAACGGCCAAACAGCTTGCGCCTGCTCGGCGGAAAGATCAAAGCAGCCGGTAACACCGCCCATCTTCATGGCTGTTTTCTGGCGGCTGGAATATCGATCCATCTCCTGCCAGCGGCAATTTGATATTTCCCATTCTCCGATTGCTGAAATTTCACACAGTTGCCGCATTTCTGCTTCATTACCCCAGAATAAGGCCATACTGATCAGGCGCCGTCGCAGTGCTGTTGTCCAGATTGCAAAGGTGAGGGTTTCCGGTCTAATTAAATGGCCCTGATACTTGAATCTTGCCGGTGTCAGCATGTGGATTCGGATGCCTTGATTGTGGAACGCGGGAATCCCCGCCAAGGGTAATAACTGCTTATCAAGCGCCTGCCAGCCTGCTCCGTTAAAACACTCAACGGCCTCAAACTCAAAGGGAATATGGGCAATCCCCTGTTCACCGGCAAGCCGCAGTGCATGCAGGATAAAGGGAAAGAAGGCCCGTGCGCGTTCTCCGGCCAACGTGATATAAATGTGCATCTCTTTATCTTCTATCACAGGATACAGGGTATATGGGGATGGCACGCCGCGATTACCCTCGCTGGCATCAAAGGCCAGATGCGATTCAAAAACAAGCGTATAGGCGCAAGTGGCCGTTAAAGGGCAATGTTCGCAATGACCATGTTTGAAAATACAGACCAGTTTTTTGAGTGAGTGGCCAAAACCACCCCGCCAGGCCGAGCCGGAATAGCGGCGATGCAGGCCCTTCTCCGGACAGGAAAACCGGACTTTGAGAGGAAATACTTTCAGCGGCATAATCATTCAACCCTTATCTGGCTCGGTTCGAGCTTCAACAGGCCAAAGCGATAGTGGCCGGGGCGCCCAGTACGCACAACTTCATAAGGCGATGCATTGATGCCCAGTCCAAGGCGAATCGCCTTATTAACCAGTGATTTGCGCTGTTCAAAGTATGCCTTGCTCATCCCATCGCGAAGTGACTCCCCTGTTCGATCATGGCCCCGGAATCCATTGTTGGCAATCATCCGGTAATTGTCAAAAAACAACTTCCCGTACTCCTGATGAGGACAGCCATCGGCAGGGCATGGAATCGCACCGTTCCCATCCAGCCTGAGCCGGGCCATCCAGAGATAAAAGGCCAGATCGGCAGGCGGCAGATGAACTTCGCTGATCGGGGTCATCAGTTGTCCGCTTTTTACATCAATCCTTAACGAGGGTTCAAGAAATGCCCGCGATGCAGCCGCCACCACCTCACTGAAACTGGCATCCCCCTGCCGCAGGGCTTCAGGAATGCCATGCCGCATGCGGACAAACGGGATATTCGCCAGCCACACCTCGGCCTTGCTGGCATCCAGCGGTTTATCTTCGTGCGTGAACGCGATTCTTTTCGCCTTCGACGGGTAAAAGAAATCCCTGAGCGATTCATAGGGATGTGAAACCAGCACATGTGACATCTCATCCTGGCTCCGGCCAAACAGGGATAAGGCATAACCCAGATAAAACCCCATGGTCTTTCGGCCTCCCGCGATGGACACATGCAGCATCGAGTCCGCATCCCTGGTCAGATCCCTGACCCTGTGCGTAATGCAATCCGCCGCCGCCGCATTATCCTCCGGCGTTCGAATATCCTCCATGGCCCTTCCCGCACGATCACGGATCACATGAATATGATCATTGTCAAAGGCGATAGGAGGAAGATTGTACTCCCGGCGTAACCGGTGAAACCAGCCCGGCTGTCTGGACAACAGCAGCAATCGTGCGCGTTCGGCGCCTTCACGGGTGGTCAGCAGATGCACCGCATCAGGAATGAGCGGAACATCCCGGCAAAAAGCCAGCGCGTAGAGGGATTCCGTCACAATTTGTGGAGAGAGCCCACTGACCGCGAGTAAAATCTTCTTCATGGCCTCAGTATTGGCGCTAAAAGACTCGTTGTCAGTATCCACAAGCTTGTGATGCCATCATGATCGCTCACACCGAAACTATGCGTTGATTTCCGGCACTCAGAATAGTACATTGGATCTATGCTCCACAATCAGGAGATTATTGACACGACCCACGCTATCGAGATTGCCGAGCGCATCTGGTGGGTTGGAAACTACCTTGATGATGACTTGTTCCAATGCCACAGCTACCTGATTGAGCATGGTGATCAATCGTCTTAAATCAATGGATTGCGGCATATTTATGAATTCAGATCAAGGCGGGAGTACGCGCCGCCTTCACGAAATTAACCAAATACTGGTAGAATCGGCGAGCGCCATTGCCACCTCGCGTAATTTTCGCGAGGTGGCGGAAGAGTTTTTGTCGATTGTCTCGCATGATCTGTCTGTGACAAACCTGGAGTTTCGTGTCCGCGAAAGCCACAATCGGCAATTCTATTTTGCTGCCGACAATAGGTATAAGATCGCATAGTGGAGGGAAACTGTCATGGACAGTATAGAAGACATCAGCAAGCGCGATAGCGTCTATCAACTGTTACGCGAATCCAAAGTAGATGAGGCCAATGCCTTGATTGCAAGTGGAGAACCCTTTGATTTTACCCGTGCGGATTTCCGCAGCCTGAATCTTCAGGGTCTGAAGGTGGAGGGGCTCGACTTTTCGGGCAGCTATTTTCGCGCAACTGATTTGCGAGGGTTGGATATGCGAAGCTGCTGCCTTGAAGGCGCCAGCCTTCATGATGCGCTCGTCTCAGGCGTGTATTTCCCGGATCAATTGTCGCCTGAGGAGATCAGGCTGTCCATCGAACAGGGCACGCGCATGCGTTATTCCTGACCCCGCCGCCAGCACATGAGTAGCACGTGGGAAGTGCCGCAAGGCAAGGATACGGTAATTTCCGTGCATCCTGAGCTGACCAGCCTGCGGCGCGGACGCCTGACATGGGATGCACGCGCCGGGGAATTTAACCGGCTGGTGGCGGCCAGCGATTGTGATTTGCGCGACTCAATCTGCGTACCCGTGCGCAGGCCACTGGCGGCCACCTTGTTCGGACGAGGGCAAATTGAGAATATTCAATGCAAGGTGGCTAAGCATGATGCGAAAGTCGTCTTCGTCGATCATCCGCTGTCGCCGGTGCAGCAGCGGAACCTTGAGCAAGTGTGGGATACCAAGGTGGTGGATCGAACCGGTTTGATCCTGGAGATTTTTGCTGCTCGCGCACGCACCAGAGAAGGCTCGCTGCAAGTCGAACTGGCCAGCCTCAATTACCAGATCAGCCGCCTGGTGCGTTCATGGACGCATCTGGAGCGGCAACGCGGTGGCTTTGGCTTTCTCGGCGGGCCGGGTGAGCGGCAGATCGAACTGGATCGACGGATGATCCGCGCGCGCATCCGGCAACTGGAAAAGGAGCTTTTGAAGGTTCGGCATATGCGCGCCACGCAACGGATGGGGCGTAAGCGTAAAAACATCCCGACCGTGGCGTTGGTGGGTTACACCAATGCGGGAAAATCCACCCTGTTCAATCGGCTGACTGAGTCCAACGTGTATGCCACCCATCAATTATTCGCCACGCTTGATCCCACGTTGCGCAAAGTGGAACTGGGTGGTGGGCATCAGTTGATGCTGTCCGATACGGTTGGCTTCGTGCAGGAACTACCGCACGAGCTGGTTGAAGCCTTTCGCGCCACACTGGAAGAAGTGATTGAAGCCGATCTTATTATCCATGTGCGCGATGCGGCCGATACCGAGGTCTGTGAGCAGGGGAAGGTCGTGGAGGCCACCCTGCGTGAAATTGGACTGGAAGGCGATACCATGCCGCCCGTCATTGAAGTGTGGAATAAAACTGACCTGGCACCTCAAGTGAAGTCTCGCATTTTGCAGGATATCCATGGAAGCCGTGTGGCGCTTTCAGCCCTGACAGGTGCCGACACCCATGTGTTGACGGACGTATTGTGCAACTGGCTGGAAACGCGAATGGAAGAGATGACCCTCACGGTAGATGCGACCGACGGTAAAACACTGGCTTACTGTCATGCGCATGGACGCGTTCTTCATCAACAACGTTGCGGTGGAAGTATTGAAATAACGGTACGCTTATCCCCCGCGTCATCCTCCCGATTAAAAACCATAAACGACCTGTACCGCCCGCCTGAGCGTTAGGGTTGCAACTTCCGAAGGCTCTCACGGACAGCGGCGATAGAGCGTGCAATATCCATCACATCAGAGGATCTACCCTCGGCTTGATTTGAGGTGTTTTTGGCGCGTTCATTAATCTTGGCGGTAACCTCGGTTACCATACCAATGGTGTCTGAAACTGTTTCACTCTCCTGCTGAATGACCTTGATCTGCTCCCTGATCTGTACTGTTGCCTTGGCTGTTTGTTGTGCAAGTTCTTTTACCTCGCCCGCAACTACGGAGAACCCCCGACCGGCATCGCCCGCGCGGGCAGCTTCAATGCTTGCGTTCAACGCCAGCATGTTTGTTTTATCCGCAATGCCGTCGATGGTGGCCACCATCGCTCCGATGGCAGATACCGCATCTGAGAAACGTTGCATGATTTCGACAGCCCGTTTCATATTTTCCGCAGCTTCGCCTGCCACTTTAGCGTTTTGACGTACTGCGGATGCAATATCAGAAATTTCGACAGATACACGCTCGCTGTTCAAAGCAATACTATCAACATCCTGATAAATTAAACCAATGTCCGTGGACTGCTTAACCTGATCCATATTCATTCCCTCTCAATCACATGCGCCCATCATGGGAAATAATGTATGAATTGCAAGTATAATCCCACATTTAGCCTACATAATTCATGAATCACCGCGATGATTGCGCCTGCCGCACGCAGACAGGCCGGGCCTTTGTTTTCACTGGCGGATTCCAGGGAAGGAGACCGTGAGCGCGCATACGGATGGACGACGAGGGATTCGGTGCAGACAAAGGAACAAGCAAGTGGCGGAGAGAGAGGGATTCGAACCCTCGGTACCCGTTAGAGTACACACGCTTTCCAGGCGTGCTCCTTCAACCACTCAGACATCTCTCCATTCTGCTTCCAGACTGTACCTAAAGTCACAAATTGCCGCGCAGTAGATTTCCCATAAGTCCGACAGGCTCCTAGATGGGCGGCGCATGGTACGGCTCCTGTAAAAAGCAGGCAAGCTGCAAAAAAACACAATAAATTATTATTTGATTATATATTTCTATTAATATATAATGCGCTCCATGGAATTTATACCGCAAGAAAAAATTCGGGCGGCCAGTGAGGGGTTGCGCGCGATTGCTCACGAAATACGGCTCTCCGTATTGTGCCATCTGCTGGACGGGCCCATGTGCGTACAGGAACTGATGGCGGTCACGGGCGCATCCCAGTCCAACCTGTCCCAGCATCTGACTAAAATGCGGTTGATGGGTATCCTGACCAACGAGAAATGCGGCCAACAGGTGTACTACCGTATTGCCGATCCAGGCTTTGGCGATCTGGTAAATGCATTGAAACATATTTACTGCCCTGAACTATGCAATACAGAGAATCTGTCATGAGTCTTACAACGGAACTGAAGTGCTTCCGCTTTTTTTCACTTAATAAATTAGTATATATTTATACTCTAGAGCCAATTGCAAAACTCATGAGCGGCGATCAGCTTCCCCACTTTGGCCCATTTCCGGGCTGGAATTTCGGTCCATGGAACCACCATGCACCTCATTCCATCCCAAAAATGGACTCAAAGTGGGATTGCCGCTCATCCACCCAGAGTTTTGCAATTGGCTCTCTATTATTATTGATGTTTACGGCAGGTATCGCTCAGGCCGGAACAGGCGCGCCACCCGAACGCCTTTCCATTAAAGATGCGGTTGCGATGGCGCTGAACAACAACCGCGGCCTGCGAATCGCGGCGGAACAGCGCAACGAGGTCCGGGCAAGAGCCGATGCAGAGACCGGCAGGCTACTACCCCGGATTGACGCATTGTATTCGGCATCCCGTACCGATTCCCCCATCAATGTATTTGGCGACAAATTGCTGCAAAAGCGTTTCTCAAGTACGGATTTCGCTATATCCCGGCTCAACAATCCGGGTACCATCAACAATTATCACACGGAACTTTCCGTAACTGTCCCCGTGTATCATGGCGGCTCGCTATGGGCCGGGAAGCGTGCCGGAGACGCCAGCGCAAAAGCTGCCGAATGGCGATACAGAGGACAGCGACAGATGACCATCCTGCGTGTCATTGAAATTTGTTCTCTGCTCAGAGAGTCGCAGGCAGAACACGCGGCAGCCAGACAGGCCCTCAAAGCTGCACGCGATCATTTGATGGATACGCAAGCACTCAGACGTCGCGGCCTTGCCATACCTGGCGATGTCATGGATGCACGAGCACATACGCTCAAGGCCGGGATGACACTGCAATCGGTTTCTCATGCTGCGGCATCGGCACGAGATCAATTGCGCCGTCTGCTAGGGCTGCCGACCCGCGCGCCGCTTTCCATCGTCGGCGCGCCCGATCTGGTGCTTCCCGAACGCAGTGTGGATGAATGGCTGGAAAGCGCAATCCGGGAGCAGCCGGAACTCCATGCGGCCAAGCACCGTCTGGACGCCGCCCGCGCCCGCGCCGAGGCGGCCGAAGCTCCGTTTCTCCCCACGGTGAATCTACGGGCCACCGAGGAATGGAACAGCAACACCATGGCTCCGAGAAATGCCAATACCACCGTTGCCGCGGAGGTCCGCTTTAACCTGTTCTCAGGCGGCTCGGATCGTGCCCGTCTGCGTACCGCTCGCGCCACAGCCGTCTCACGGGAGCTGGCCCTGGAAGATGCCGCGCAAGCTATCCACAACAACATCCTGACCATGTGGCGGAACCTTCAGGACGCGAGAGCCAGGCTCAAAACCTACCGACAAGTGCTCCGGCAAACTCTGGAATCGTTGCGTATCCGAACACTGCGGGAACAGCAGGGGTTGGAACGAGCCAGTGATGTTCTGGGCGCACAATCACGTGCCGATCGCGCCCGTGCGGAAGCCATTCGCGCCCGCTATGCGCTGGTGATTGCCAAGGCGCGTTTGTTGGCGGCGGCGG
>CAZDWG010000075.1:4827-7070 GCA_964509005.1 uncultured Zetaproteobacteria bacterium | reverse complement strand
ACATGCCCGCAAGCAGGAAAACCAGCCCCAGCATCAGCGCCAAATGCGCATCCGGACCCGCATAGATAAGGCCGACACCCGCCTTGATAAAATCGAATGTTCCCGTCACGCCATAAATGAAACTGATGCCATACAACAGAAAACCAGAGGCCAGCGAACCCAGAATGAAGTATTTCAATGCCGCCTCGGAAGAGCGCAACACCTCACGCTGGTATCCCACCAACACGTAGGTGGATAAGGCCATCAACTCCAGCCCCAGGTACAGGGTGACAAAGTTTGGCGCGGAAACCATCAGCATCATGCCCAGGGTGCCAAACAGCATCAGGGAATAATATTCTCCCGTATTGGGCTCGTCCTTCATGTAATCCAGACTTAGGACAACACCAAAGAACGTCCCTGCATAAATCAACAGCTTGGCATAACTGGCGAAGGGATCGAGAATAAAGAAACCGTAAAAAGCATAATGCGTAGCCGGACTGGCTAATCTGAGCGTCAATACTGCTGCCGTCGCACAGGTCAGCATCGCCACATAGGCACTCCACTTCTTTTGCTCTTTTGGCAAAAACAGATCCCACAGTAAAATGACCATGGCCATCACAGCCACGAACATCTCGGGAATGAGTGGTGCAATGTTGGGCAGCGGAAAGTTTATCTGTGTCATCACATCAGCCTCAAGGAATCACAATTTGCTGTATCATCTGGGCTTGGGCTAACGCATGCGCAGCGGGCAATTTGCTCGTCGTTGCCTGCGCAATCAGATGCGAAACCGAGGAGTGCAACACATCCAGGACCGGAATTGGATATAGACCGAGCCATAGCACCAGCACAATCAAGGGTGCGAAAAAAGCAAATTCCCGCACCGTCATATCTTTCATGACCTTCACCTCATCCTTAACCAGCTTACCCATAATCACGCGCTTGTACATCCACAGGGTATAACAGGCGGAAAGCACCACGCTGCTTGCCGCCAGCACCGCCACCCATTTGGTGGAAATGATAAAGCTATGCAACTGGTCGGCGGAGAAGGTGCCGATTAACACCATGATCTCAGCGATAAATGCGGATGTCCCCGGTAACGCCACATTGGCCATACAAAACAGCAAAGTCACCGCCGCAAACACCGGCATGACATTGGCCACGCCGCCGTAGGCCGAGATCTCGCGCGTGTGCATACGGTCATAGAGCACCCCCACGCAGAGAAACAAAGCGGAAGCGATGAAGCCATGACTGATCATGCCAAAGATCGCACCTTCCATCGCTTCCTGCGTGAACATGAAGGTGCCCAGCGTGACAAATCCCATATGCGCAATGGACGAATAAGCGATCAGCCGCTTCATATCCTGTTGCATCATGGCGACCAGCGAGATGTAAATGATTGCGATCAGGCTCAACACCACCATGAGCGGCACAAAGTATTGCGATGCGTCGGGGCAAATCGGCAATGAAAACCTCAAAAATCCGTATGCGCCCATCTTCAGCAGGATACCGGCCAGAATCACCGAACCGGCCGTCGGCGCCTCAGTATGTGCATCCGGTAGCCATGTGTGGATCGGCCACATCGGCACCTTGACGGCAAAGGCAAGGAAGAAACCGATCCATATCCAGAATTGCCATTGAAAATCGAATGGATAAGCCATCAATGCCTGAATATCGAAGGTATGTCCAGCCTTGAAATACATAGCCAGCAACGCAATCAGCATCAGCACGGAACCGGCTAGCGTATACAGGAAGAACTTAATCGTGGCATACACACGGTTGGTGCCGCCCCACACCCCGATAATTAAAAACATCGGAATCAGCATGGCTTCCCAGAAGAAATAGAAGAGCATGCCGTCCAGTGCTGAAAATACGCCAATCAGCGTGGTTTCCATGATCAAAAAGGCAATCATGTATTCCTTGACGCGCGTCTTGATGCATTCCCACGCGGATACGATGCACACCACCGTTAGCAGGCTGGTTAGCAGAATGAACGGCATGGATATGCCGTCCACGCCCAGATGGTAATTGATATGAAAGGCGGAAATCCACGGGTGGAATTCCCCAAACTGCATATGCGCCGTCGAATTATCGAAATATATCCACAGCGGCAACGTAAGCAGGAACGTCGCTACGGACACCGCCAGTGCCGCCCAGCGTGCCGCCGCCTCCCCGCGCACGAACAACCAGATAAAGATGGCCCCCGCCGTTGGCAGGAAGATGCTCCATGTCAGGATGGGAAAGGACATCACGTTGTTAACCTCCAT
>CAZDWG010000075.1:1390-4727 GCA_964509005.1 uncultured Zetaproteobacteria bacterium | reverse complement strand
ACGCCAATCACCATAGCAAAGGCATAATGGTAGACCATGCCGCTCTGCGCCGTCCGCATGCGCTTCACACCCGCGACCACGCCGCCAATAATAGCACCGTGAATCAGACCGCGATCAATCATGGCCAGATCCGCCCTCTTCCACAGGAACGTCCCGAAATTTCGCGCGGGCATAATGAATATCTTCCAGTTCATTTCATCGAACCACCACTTATTCAACAAAAAGCGGTGAATACCGGGGAATTTTGCCGCCAGACGTGCCGGATAGACTGTTTCACGGAAGTACATCAGCCAGGCCATGGCAATCCCCGCCAGCGCCAACACGAGAGCACCGTATTCCAGCCAAAAGTGGCTACCGGCGGCATGCTCCACCTCTTCCAGGCGCAATAACGGGTTATGCGCATCCATGACGAAGATACTGTTGCCGAAGAAATCATTGGCTGTCTCCGCGCCGGGAATATGTAGAATGTCCGCTCCCCACCATCCGCTCAACGCCGCACCGACGGCCAAAATGATCAGTGGCACGGTAATCACCCAGGGCGATTCGTGCAAATGCGCCTTGGTTTCCTCCGGCACCCGATCCGAATTGTGGAAGGTGAGGAAAAACATGCGGAAGGTGTAAAAGGCGGTCATGAATACGCTGGTCAATACCGACCAGTAGGCCAGCTCGCTAACCCATCCCATGCCGCGCACGGCAGCCGCTTCAATAATCAAATCCTTGGACCAGTACCCGGCGAAGGGGGGAATACCGGACAGCGCCAAGGCGCCAATCAGCATCGTGATATAGGTAACCGGCATGTATTTCCGCAGTTGCCCCATGCGACGGATATCCTGATCAGCCATCACGGCGTGAATGACGGAGCCCGCCCCCAAGAATAGCAGGGCCTTAAAATAGGCGTGGGTCATCAGATGAAAGATGCCCACGGAATAGGCCGACACGCCGCAAGCGACGAACATATAGCCGAGCTGCGAACAGGTGGAATAGGCGATCACTCGCTTGATGTCAGTCTGTACCAAAGCGATGGTAGCGCACAGCCACGTGGTGATAGCACCGACCACGGTCACCATCGCCAACGCCGTGGTGGAGAATTCAAACATGGGCGAAAGCCTCGCCACCATGAAGACGCCAGCCGTTACCATGGTGGCGGCATGGATCAGGGCGGAGATGGGTGTTGGGCCTTCCATGGAGTCCGGTAGCCAGACATGCAGCGGTACCTGCGCACTCTTGCCCATGGCACCGATAAACAGGGCAATGCAAATAAAGGTGATGGCATCCATATGCCAGCCCATGAAATGCAACGTCGATGCTTGCGCCACAAAAGCGGGTACGGCATCGAATACCGCTTTATATTCAACCGTACCGAAGTAATACCACACCGCCAGAATACCAATAGCAAAGCCAAAATCACCGACGCGATTGACAATAAAGGCCTTCATGGCGGCCACATTGGCGCTCTCGCGCTTGAACCAGAAGCCAATCAACAGATAGGAGAACAGACCCACCGCCTCCCAGCCGAAGAACAGCGTGAAGAAGCTGTTTCCCATGACCAGCACCAGCATGGAGAAGGTAAATGCGGAGATATAGGAAAAGAATCGAGTATAGCCGGGATCGCCATGCATGTAGCCGATGGTGTAGATATGCACGCAGGCCGATACAATCGTCACGGTCATCATCATCAACACAGTCAAGCGGTCGATCATCATACCCACGGGCACGACAAAATGGCCGGAAATCATCCACGTCCAGAAATTACCGTAAAAGGATGCACCATGCAGCACCTGGATGAACACGTGTACGGACAGCAGTGCGGCGGCGACCACGCCTGCGATACAGATCATATGCGACAGCTTTTCCTTCAAAGCCCAACCGAACAGACCCACCGTCAGCGCCGCCACCAATGGAATCGCGGGGATCGCCAGTAGCTCGGTCGTATTTAGCACGGTGTGCTCCACATCTCCCCCCTAGCCTTGCAATGTGTTGATGTCTTCAACATTGATGGAACGCCGGTTACGGTAAAAAGCGACCAGAATCGCCAGTCCAACCGCCACTTCACTGGCCGCCACGGTCAATACAAAAAAGATAAATACCTGCCCGCCAATATTCTGGAGGAAATAAGAAAACGCGGCGAAGTTGATGTTCACGGCCAGAAGAATCAGCTCGATACACATCAGAATGACGATCACATTCTTTCGATTCAGAAACAGGCCGATCACGCCGATGGAAAACAGGCAGGCAGCGACGGCCAGATAATAGGATAAAGGAACCATTACATCTTCACCTTACGCACACGATCCGCGGGATCCACATGCACCTGTCGGGAAATATTCTGGTACTTGGCATCCTTGCGCGAGCGCAGGGTCAGCACCACGGCGCCAATCAGGGCTACCAGCAAAATGATGGCGGCCACCTCAAATCCAAGCAGATACTTCGTGTATAATACCAGGCCAATTTCTACGGTATTGTTAACATGTTGCGGCAGATGGCCGGGGTTGGGCGAACCCGCAGACGAGAAGATGCCGCTGAAACCCGCCGCGACAAGCTCCATGAACAGCGCCAGCGCAATGACACCGCCAATCGGCAAGTAGCGCAGGAATCCTTCGCGTAGCCCGGCAGAATTTACCTCCAGCATCATCACCACGAACATGAACAACACCATCACCGCGCCGACATAAATCAGGATCATCAGGATGCCGATAAACTCCGCATCCAGCAGGAAAAACAAGCCCGCCGCATTGAAAAAACAGAAAATCAGAAACATGACGGAATGAACCGTATTGCGGGACATCACCACGCCCAGCCCGGCCATCACGGCCAGACCGGCAAACATGTAAAAGAACCCGAGTTCCAGCATTTCCCCTCCGTTTCCTAGTCCGAACGACGCATCAATACCGCCGCGCCCTTAACGGTAACGCGCATCGGCGGCGATATTCGCCGCGATCTCGTTTTCATACCGATCGCCCATGGCCAGCAACATATCCTTGGTGTAGTACAACTCTGCACGCGTCTCCGACGCAAACTCAAACACCTGCGTCTCCACAATCGCATCGACAGGACACGCTTCCTGACAAAAACCGCAATAGATGCACTTGGTCATATCAATATCATAACGTGTGGTGCGGCGGGTGCCGTCATCCCGCTCTTCGGATTCAATGGTAATCGCCAGCGCCGGACAGACCACTTCGCACAGTTTGCAGGCAATACACCGCTCCTCGCCGCTGGCATAACGGCGCAGGGCATGCAAACCGCGAAAACGGGGAGAAAGCGGTGTGCGCTCCTCGGGGTATTCCACGGTTATTTTTTTCTTGAACAGGTACTTGCCCGTGAGCATCATCCCCCG
>CAZDWG010000075.1:0-1290 GCA_964509005.1 uncultured Zetaproteobacteria bacterium | reverse complement strand
CTAATCAGAATCATGGCGCCATATTCCGCCAGCGAAAAGGTGGCAAACCACATGCCGGAATACTCGACGAAGAAGCCGGCCACAATCTCGGATTCGCCTTCCGTCAGGTCAAATGGCGAACGGTTCGTTTCCGCCACGCCCGAAATAAAGTACACCAGAAACAGGGGAAACAGGGGAATAAAATACCAGTGCCAGAACCCACCGGATTGGGCGTTTACAATATCGGCCAGATTCATGCTGCCCGATAGCATCAGCACACAGACAATGGCAAATCCCATGGAGACCTCATACGATACCATCTGACAGGTCGCGCGAATAGCCCCCAAAAACGCATACTTGGAATTGGATGCCCAGCCCGCCATCAATATGCCATAGATGCCCAAGCTGGAAATGGCCATCACGTACAGCACGCCAATATTCAGGTTGGAAATCGCCATCACATGCGCCACCTTCCATAGCCCGCCCATCGTCGTCTCGCCAAAGGGAACGACGGCAAACGCAAGCAGCACCGGCAACAGCGCCATCACGGGCGCGGCCACGAACAGAAACTTGTTGGCCGTAGTCGGAATAATAGTTTCCTTCAGAAACAGTTTCAGGCCATCGGCAATCGGTTGCAGCAATCCCGCCCAGCCAACCCTGTTGCAACCCTTACGTATCTGCATCCAGCCGATGATACGACGTTCGGCATAGGTGATATAAGCAACGGAGAGCGCTATCGGCACCACGATAGCCAGCACTTCCAGCGCCCAGATGGCCACGGTGATGGCCGTATCCAGCCAGCTCATGCGTCCCCTCCACGCAATTCAAGGGAGGTTTCATTGGACAAATCCCCCGCCACGCCGCGCTTGGAGACAAACAACACGCCGGGAGATACATCGTCACGGGTGCCAACCTCGAACGGCTGTTCGCCCTGATCGGAGGCCACAGTCAGTACTCCCGGCTTTAGCCCAAGCTCTTTCAGGGTGCTCGGGTGCGCCAGCACATCATCCAGCCGATGCTGCATCGCCACATCAGTTAGCAGGGCGCTGGCCCGCGCCCACATTCCTTCACGATACATGGAATAGCGGCTGACCACATCCAGCTTCCGACCGGACGCATCCGCTTTGGCAGGCAGGTATTTCACGGAGGCATTGCGCCGGACAGGCATCATAAAGATGTCCACATCATGTGCCTGCCATGCCTGAGCAAGGTCGGGCAGAAAACGCCGTACATGTTCGCGCAACTCTTGCAGGTTTACCGCGGGAACGTCCTTGCCCATGGCCTGAATCAGCCGCATCATCACCTTCCACA
>CAZDWG010000074.1:0-7155 GCA_964509005.1 uncultured Zetaproteobacteria bacterium | reverse complement strand
AAATGGACTCAAAGTGGGATTGCCGCTCATCCACCCAGAGTTTTGCAAGAGGCTCTAGTGAATCATCATGTCGTGACATCATTTGAATGCGTCGCGCAATTCGTCAAGGAAACTCTTGCCAGTTTCTTTTGGCACGACCCGATTCCTCTCGGGAATGGCTGCTTCCGTTTCCCCGCGCTCCGTACCCTCCTTAACAGGCCGGATTGTCAACGTCTGCCCGTCGGTTTTAATCTCCAGTTCCGTGTCCCGGTCAATATTAAGCAAATTAAGGATGGGCCGGTCAATAATCAGACCAAGGCTATTTCCAATGGGCGTGAGCTTCTTAATCATGATCCCCCCCCGATTGAATCAATCGGGCATAAACGATGTTATAACTTCTGTATAGCCATGTCAACCGTCCTGTCTGATACTTCCAGGTCGGCGAGCAATGCCTGTTCCAGTTGCGCCCTGTGCTCTGGAAAAAAGTGCCCCGTGCCTCTAACGGTATGTAAATGAGCATTTGGTAATATTTTTACGGCAGCCGCCACAGCCACATACGGAACGATCTCGTCCGCTGTACCTGAAACAACGGTGACAGGCCGCAATTCACCCTGCATGAAGGAAAAATCCCAGTGATTCACGGCAGGCGCCACGGCAAACGCGCGTTCCACCCGCATGTCCTTGCGCGCCGCCCGCAAACCCGCATAGCAACCAAAAGAAAAACCAGCCAGCCATAGTGGTGCATCAGGAATTTGAGTATTTAGCCAGTTCAGTGCTGAGGCTGCATCCTCCGCCTCGCCCCGGCCCTCGTCCCAAACGCCTTCACTTTGTTCCACGCCCCTGAAATTAAAGCGCAGCACGCTACATCCCCTGTTTTCAAAGGCTCGCGCCATCCAATAAACTACTTTGTTACGCATGGTTCCACCATACTGTGGGTGGGGATGGCACACCAAAACCAAAGCGCGCGGTTTATCCAGTGGCCGATACAACGCCTGCAAACACCCCACCGGCCCGTCGAGAAATAATCGTTGATGCTGCATGCGCCTAAGCCTGCCCTTTACCTATAAGTCGTCAGACAAAAATCGCTGCGTAACGTCCCGGCGAGAAACCAACCTCAGTTCGGCCATCAATGTCCAGCACCGGGCGTTTAATCATTGATGGATATTCCACCATTAGTGCGATGGCGCACGCCTCATCCACATGCTCTTTCCGTACATCGTCCAACCGCCGCCATGTTAAGCCGCGACGATTAAGCAGCACTTCCCAACCGACCTGTTTGCACCAGGCTTTAAGGGTCACAGCATCAATACCCGCTTTTTTATAGTCGTGAAAATCATAATCTATGTCTGCCGCATCCAGCCAGCGCCGCGCTTTTTTCATGGTATCACAATTCCTGATACCGAAGATTCGGACCATTGGTATCCTAGCCACCTAATCCAAGAACATGTTCCATGCCATACCATCCGGCACCCTGATCCATTAGCCAGCGTGCGGCGCGCGTAGCACCTTTGGCGAACACCATACGATCAGTGGCGATATGCCCGATTTCAATGCGTTCCTCATCGGATACAAACATCGCCTTATGCTCGCCAATAATATTTCCGGCGCGCATAACGGAAAAACCAATACTGCCTGTCTCGCGCTCACCAGTGATGCCCTCGCGCGCAAACACAGCAACTTCGTCAAAATCTACGCCACGTCCCCATGCAAGCGTTCGACCCATCGCCAGCGCAGTGCCCGATGGCGCATCTACCTTGTGCTTGTGGTGCGCTTCATATATTTCCGCATCGTATTCCGAACCTAAAACCTGCGCTGCCTGCCGAATGAGTTGTAGGGCCAGATTGACCCCCACTGAATAATTGGCTGCCAGCACCACAGGGCACTTACTCAATATTTTACGCAAATCCTGTAACTGCCGCTCGGAATGTCCCGTGGTGCCAATAACCATACGCATGCCATACATAGCCACGAATTCGGCATGCTCCACACATGCCGTCGGTGTGGTGAAATCAATCAGCACATCGGCTTGTGGAAGTGTAGAAATATCATCAGTCAACGTAACCCCGAGCGCGCCGACACCTGCGGCTTTGCCCGCATCGCCGCCAACGAATCCGGAACCCGGACGTTCGGTCGCTCCCACCAGTTCCGCGCCTTCAAATTCCGCGACAGCACGTACCAGCATGCGTCCCATGCGACCGGAAGCCCCGGTTACGATAACCCTCACGACTTGACCTCTCTCGCCAGTTCGTCCCAAAACCGTTTGGCCTTACCCAGAAAAGATGCACGCGCGGGATACACCTCATCTCCCGCCTCGGCGGCAAATTCATGCAACAACTGCTTCTGTTTTTTACTCAGTTTCCTGGGCACGGCAACGTGTACACGCACATACAGATCGCCGGTTTGATTCGCACGGATATCCGGCACGCCCTTACCGCGCAGACGGAATACTTTGCCACTCTCGGTTCCCGCGGGGATCTTGATTTTTATCCGCCCGCTTAAAGTTGGGGCATCCACTTCTGAACCCAGCGATGCCTGCGGAAAGGTAATCGGCATATCGCAATATAAATCCGCGCTGTCGCGCTTGAAGATGGCATGCTCCCGCAAGCGGATAACAATGTACAAATCACCCGTTTGAGCCCCCTGCACACCGGCCTCGCCTTCGCCGCCGACACGCACCTGAGCACCATCATAAACCCCCGGCGGAATACGCACTTTCAGTTTTTTTGTTTTGCGCACACGCCCCGCCCCGGCGCATTCAGTACATGGAGAATCAATCCTTGTCCCCTGCCCCTGACATTCCGGACATGTGTGCCGAACGGCAAAGAAGCCCTGTTGCATCTGCACCTGACCATGACCACCGCAAGTCCGGCAGGGAACGGGATGCGTGCCCGGACGCGCACCGTTTCCATGGCAGGTTTCGCAGACAACATGTTTGGGGATATCCAGTTCCACTTCACGACCGCGGGCCGCTTCCTCAAGGCTCATATCCAGTTGATAACGTAAATCCGCACCACGGCTGCCACGGCCACCACCGGAAAAACCAAATACATCGCCGAAAATATCACCAAATACATCGCCGAAATCACGGAATGCCTGTGATTCCTGGAAACCGCCGCGCGACCAGAAGTCTTGCATCTGATCATCGACACCGGCATGGCCGTATTGGTCATAACGGGCGCGTTTATCCGTATCGGACAGCACCTCGTAGGCCTCGGTCACCTCACGGAACTTTTCCGCCGCCGCATCATCATCCTTGTTCCGGTCCGGGTGATACTTCATGGCCAGCTTGCGGTAGGTGCGCTTAATCGTATTGATATCCGCACCCTTTTCTACGCCGAGAATCTCATAATAATCGCGTTTTGTCGGCACGCCGCCTCCTTGCCCTTTAAATTAACCTGAAGCTTTGCAGGTGGCTTACAGATTTACTTCTTGTCGTCCACCACCTCGGCGTCCACCACCTCGGCATCCTCGGCCTTGTTCGCGGGATGATCAGCCGTACCACCAGACGTATCCCCTCCTCCCGGAGGAGGCGTGGTGGAAGACTCGGCATCAGCTTGCATCTGCTTGTAGATTTCCTCACCAAGCTTCTGTGACTTCTGCGCCAAATCCTCCTCGGCCTTCTTGATCGTCTCGCTATCACCACCTTCCAGCGCCTTCTTCAATTCGGCCAACGCATCCTCAATAGCTTTGCGGGTGTCCGCATCCACCTTGTCGCCATGCTCCTTGAGCGATTTTTCGGTGGAATACACCAGAGCATCGGCACGGTTGCGGTTCTCAATGGTTTCCCTCTGTTTCTTGTCCTCCTCGGCATGCGCCTCGGCATCCTTCTTCATCTGCTCAATCTCTCCTTCAGACAGGCCGGAACCGGACTCAATACGAATGGAGGTCTCCTTGCCCGTCCCTCTGTCCTTCGCATGCACATGGATGATACCGTTTGCGTCAATATCAAAAGTTACCTCAATCTGCGGCATGCCCCTGGACGCCGGTGCAATCCCTTCAAGGTTAAACAACCCCAACTGCTTATTGGCCGAAAATATGTCGCGCTCGCCCTGCGCCACCTTGATCGTTACCGCGGTCTGGTTATCGGAAGCGGTGGTGTAGGTCTGGCTCTTCTTGGTCGGTATCGTCGTATTCTTTTCGATAATCTTGTTAAAGATACCGCCTTCCACCTCGATTCCCAACGACAGTGGCGTAACATCAAGCAGCAAGATATCGGTCACATCGCCAGAGAGAATCGCACCCTGAATAGCCGCGCCAATGGCCACGACCTCATCCGGATTCACGCCCTTGTGTGGTTCGCGACCAAAGAACTCAGCCACCTTTTGCTGCACCAGAGGCATGCGCGTCTGCCCGCCTACCAACACCACCTCATGAATATCCGCTGCCTTCACGCCCGCATCCTTCAATGCCTGTTTACATGGTGCGATGGTGCGATCGACCAGATCGGAGACCATATTCTCGAACTTGGCGCGGGTCAGTTTGATGAGCAAATGCTTCGGGCCTGATGCATCAGCCGTAATAAACGGTAGATTTACCTCCGTTTGCTGACCACTGGACAGTTCGATCTTGGCCTTCTCAGCCGCTTCCTTCAGGCGCTGCAATGCCAGTTTATCCGCCGTCAAATCAACGCCGTGTTCCTTCTTAAACTCATCGGCCAGATACTGGATAATGCGCTGGTCGAAATCTTCGCCCCCCAGGAAGGTGTCGCCATTGGTCGCTTTCACCTCGAACACGCCATCGCCAATTTCCAGGACGGAAATATCGAAGGTGCCGCCGCCCAGGTCATAGACTGCAATCAGATGGTCCTCTTTCGTCTTGTCCAGACCATAGGCCAGCGCCGCCGCTGTTGGCTCGTTGATGATGCGCTGTACATTCAGACCGGCAATTGCACCGGCATCCTTGGTTGCCTGCCGCTGTGAGTCATTGAAGTAAGCAGGCACGGTAATCACTGCGTCCGACACCTTCTCGCCTAAATAATCCTCAGCCGATTGCTTCATTTTTTGTAATGTAATGGCGGATATTTCCTGTGGACTCATTTTCTTGCCATCAGCCTCGACCCATGCATCGCCATTATCGGCGGCCACTACGGGGTAGGACACCAGAGACTTGTGATGTTCCGTTTCCTTCGCGTTCGCCTTGCGCCCAATCAGGCGTTTGACGGCATAAAACGTCTTGTCGGGATTGGTCACCATTTGCCGTTTCGCCGGAGCGCCAACCAGGCGTTCATCATCCTTGGCGAATGCCACAACCGAGGGTGTGGTATTATCGCCTTCACTGTTGGGGATGACCTTGGCCTTGTCGCCCTCCATCACGGCTACGCATGAGTTCGTAGTGCCGAGATCAATACCAATTACTTTTGCCATTGTTCAATTCTCCATTGTTATCAAGATTCAATAAAATTGCTTTCAGATTCTATGGGGATACGCCAGAGGCATTTCAACCCCCTGCCCGCGCATGCACACACGCAAACAGACCCGAAGTTCAGGCTACCATGCGGGCTGTCTCAGGGCTTATCGGCTTCGGCTTCGGAAGGACCGCTGGACACCAGTACCCTGGCCGGGCGTATCAGTCTTCCATGCAGCGTGTATCCGGCCACATGCTGACCGATCACCGTACCTTCCGGTTCGTCGGAAGGCATTTGTGACAATGCTTCATGCCTGTGCGGATCGAAGGTTTCTCCTACGGCATCAATCCGTTCCACCTCGAATTTCTTCATCATGCCGTGCCAACTGCCCAGCGTTAACCGCACACCTTCCCGCAACCCCGCTTCGTTGTCCTGCTCGACATCCAGCGCCCGCTCCAGATTGTCCACCACGTCGAGCAGCGCCGTAGCGAATTTTTCGACGCCGAACTTGTGGGCATCCGCAACCTCTCGCTGGCTTCGCTTACGTAAATTATCCATTTCCGCGTGTGCACGCAGCAGTTTATCCTTCAAATCAGTGATTTCGTCTCGGGCAACCCGCAACGCATCAAGCTCTTCCGCTTCCGGGCCTTGCGCCCCGACTTCGGGCTTGTCCACTGCGTCCGCTTGTTCTACTTCACCGCTTTCCGCCCGCACCTGTTCTTTCTTCTTCGTCGTTTTTTTCAATTCATATCTCCCAACATTCGGCTCACCCATTTGGCCGTACAATCCACAATAGGCACAACCCGTTCATAATGCATGCGCTTCGGCCCAATCACGCCCAGCGTACCCACTGCGTTCATGGGCCCTTCATAACGCGAAAACACCATCGAAACCTGCTCCATATCCACCAGTGCATGCTCACTGCCGATGAACACCCTTACACCGCGTTCCTCACGTTCGACCTGTTCCACCAGATGCAAAAGCTGTTCCTTTTCTTCGAATGCAGCCAGCAAGGAACGTACCGTATCAATGACGCCAAATTCCGGAATCTCCAGCAATTGCCGTTGTCCGCTGACAAACATGTCGCCCTGACCCTTTATAGGACTCTCCGTCCAACGTTTCAAGTCCTCCAGCAACCGCCCGATGTGCATCCGGTCCGATTCCATTTCATAACGCAAGCGCCGTCGGGCCTCGCTCAGGTCGCAATCACACAGAAGATCATTTAGACGTATCGAAACCCGACGCAATTCATCTTCGCCTATTTTTTGAGGCCGGTAAATCAAACGGTTTTGAACCTCACCGGAATCCGTGATAATGACGGCCAGGAGGCGTTCGGAACTGACCGGCACCAGTTCCAGTTTACGAATTTTATGCACACGCTGCTCATACACCCACACCAATCCGGCAAAATGCGTCAAGTTTGCCAACTCATCAATCGCATGCTGTAGCAGGCGTTGTTGACCTCCCGTATGCTCCACATGCCCTGAAACAAGCTGCCCCATGGTCTGTTGCATATCAGGGTCCGTAACCATCAGCGCGTCCACAAAATAGCGCAGGCCCGTATCGGTAGGAACACGACCGGCCGAAGTGTGCGGAGAGTAGAGTAAACCCTGTTTCTCAAGGTCGGCCATGACATTGCGAATAGATGCGGGACTCAAATCCACCCCTGCGTGTTCCGCGACCGTGCGTGACCCTACAGGCTGTCCCGCATCCAGATAGGCCCGCACCACTTCGCCCAAAATCTGTTCATGTCGTTCTTTCATAACTCGTTTCCGCGGCAATCTTACGATTTCTTCTTTCCAACACAAGGTCAATCTCCGTACCATTGGACG
>CAZDWG010000073.1:0-7188 GCA_964509005.1 uncultured Zetaproteobacteria bacterium | reverse complement strand
GCTCTTTAGTAAGAACTTGATACACAAGTCTGTGCTGAATGTTTATTCGGCGTGAATAAGCACCGTTTAGGTCGCCTACCAGTTTTTCATAAGGCGGTGGATTTTGGAAAGGATTTTCCCGGAGAATGGCAAGGATAATTTGTGCCTTTTTCTTTAATCTGGCAGCAGCGAGTTTTTTAGCGTCTTTCTGTGCATGTTTGGTAAATACAAGTTCCCAATTCACCAGTCCAGTCCCTTCTCGCACTGATCAACAGAAGTGGCAATTCCATCATGAATCGACTCACGCATTCCAGGAATTGACAATAAATACATTGTCTCCTGGATAGACCCCCAGTCTTCTTCTGAAACCAATACCGCACTATGACGTTTTCCGGTAATCACAACTGGTTGATGGCTCATGGCCGTTTCATCAATAAGTCGATATAAATTGGATCGAGCTTCGCTAACTGAAATAGTTGACATGGCGTTTCTCCTATCATCTAAATAGTACGAAATTCCGTACCTATCTGCAATACTTAGCTCATTTGTTAACGTAGTAGCGGGGTCGGGCTTTTATAATTTGACATTGGGTCTTGAGCCCAAGAGCCGACATTGAATGTTTTCGTATAGTCCAGGTTAAGAGCTTGCGCTATGTGTGTGCTGGCAATGACTCTTTCCACGGGCAGCACGATGATAAACACGGCCACCAAGAATATATGATAAACAGCATGACTTCCGGCACGTGAGGACTACAGTTCCGATATGATGGCAGTGGTGGCTCACCCGCGATATGTATTCCGCACGCTTCTGATAGCCATGGCGCTGCTTCTGTGCTCCGTTCAGGCGATCGCCACGCCTCCCCGGGATATTTACCGGCAGGCAGTGCAACTGGCAACGCAGGGACGGGATGGTGAGGCCGTCGCGATGTTGGCGGGTGCCGCGAATATATTACATGGGCAAAATATCTGGCGGGAACGAATGTTGGCTGCCGCAGCCATGCTGGCTATGCGGAAAAATCAAACGACAAGCCCTCTGCCAGCGTCCAACTCCGCGTATACGGAACTGGCCGATCAATATCTGCGCGCTCATCCGGCACCGGAGAAGGTGGCTGCGTGGATTCCCGGCTTGCTGGCTGCCCTGTTCCCCGGTTCCGGGCATGCGTGGTTGGGACGATGGCACGATGCAGCGGTAGCCGCCATGCTGGTCTGGCCCATGCTGTTGTTGACGTTCTGGGCATGGAAACGACGTATGGGGCCGGTGACGGTATTTTTTGGGCTGCTGACACTGTGGTTATGGTCCGGCACGGTATTTTCCGCGATATCGCTGGCCGAACGGGGGAGCATGGAAACCTATATGGCATGGTGGCAGGGTTTGTGGCAGTTCTCGGGATTGCCGGGCAGGCCATGGTGATGCGATCAGGCATTGTGCTATATATTGGTTTGGCCGCAGGGAGCCTGTTGATGTCGCTGGCATGGGGACGCCTGGGCCTGCCAGTAGAAACACCCGCCGCATTTCCGATACGCTTCTATCAGCATGTCATGGATCCCGTAGATGGAAAAAGTTGTCCCTCGTATCCGGTATGTTCCTTGTATGCTAGGCAGGCGGTGGCGCGGCATGGTTTACTGGTGGGATCGTGGCTGGCGCTGGGTCGGTTGATTCACGAGGGTGATGATTTGAGGAATGCCCGTTGGGTGCGGGTGGACGGCAAGGTTTATTCGTATGACCCGCTTTCGAGAAATGATTTTTGGCTCAAGGAGTAATGGCAATGAAATATGGAAGAAAACCATCCGGGCAGGCGGGGTTCACGCTGCTCGAAATCATGGTGGTGATGGTGATTATCGGCATATTGGCGGCCATTGTGGCCCCCCGCCTTATCGAGAGGGCGGATGAAGCCAAGGTGACAGCAACGCGCTCGCAGATGTCCAATATTGCCCAGGCACTGAAGTTGTACCGTCTGCATAGCGGCCATTATCCCACGACAAGTGAAGGCCTGATTGCCCTCTCGCAATCCGGCAAGAATGGCAAACGGTATATGGATAGACTGCCGAAGGATGCGTGGGGCAATCATTTCGTCTATTTGTCGCCGGGTGTACACGGTGATTTCGATTTGCTTTCCTATGGCGCGGACGGGCATCCTGGAGGCACGGGGTTTGATGCTGATATTGGCAATTGGCAGTAGAGCTTAATTTTTTGCGATTACCTGCCCTATGTGTTGTCCTTGTAAAAAAACAAGGCAGTCATTGCGAGGAGAGAATCGACGAAGCAATCTCATTGTATGTCATTGGGTTAGAGATTGCCACGCTACTGTCATTGCGAGGGCGAAGCCCGCAGCAATCGCAATGACAAAACAAACAGGATTCACGTTGCTCGAAATTATGCTGGTGTTGCTGATTATGGCCGTCGTAAGCGCCATGGTGTTGCCCAATGTGTTTTCATCGCCGTCTGCCAGACTGACGGATGAAGGGCGATATTTGCGGCAGGTGCTGCATCTGGCAGCGGAAGAGGCGCAATTGCGCAGTGTTCCCCTTCGCTGGTCGGCATATGCGGACCACTATGTCTTTGAAATGCCAGATGCCGAAGGCGTATGGCGCTCTATGCGTGAAAGACCCTTTATATCGCATAGCCTGCCGCGGGGTATCCATATTGCATCCGTCCAGTTGCAGGGTGGGCTGCCTCAGCCGGAGATCACTACGGGCAAACATCCGCCACTGGGTCGTGTGACCTTGTTTCCCGATGGTATGTTGACGTTGGCGAATATCACGCTGACTTCGGCATCAGATCAATTGCGAATACAATTACGCCCCGGACCAGGCGGTATCCATATCGTAAAAGCCGCACCATGAAGCAACAAGGTTTTACCCTGCTGGAGGTGATGGTGGCGCTGGCCATTGCCGCTACGGCATTGGTGACGTTGATTTCCCGGGTTGGCGCCTCAGCGGATATTCAGCGAGATTTATCCTTGCATGCGCTGGCGTTATCTACAGCCATCAACCAACTGGAAGCGCAGCGCCTTGAATCCGGCCTGCCCAATACGGATACGCACGGCGAGGTCAAGGCGGGAGGCGTCACACTGCAATGGCACGGCACCGTGGAGCGCACGAAGGGTTCGGGTTTTGTGCGCGAGAATATGGAAGTGACTGCTCCCGGCGAACCTCCTGTAAAGCTGTTTCTTTATCGGGCCGCTCCGTGAAAGGATTTACCCTGCTGGAAATGCTGGTGGCGCTGGCTATTTTTGCCCTGATTGCAGCCGTGACCTATGCGGCCATTCAGCCTGCCGGGGAAGGATTCCGGCAGCTACAGAAAGCGCGTGACGGGCTGGAGCGTGCCTACCAGCTCGACCGCAGGCTGCGCATGGATGTGGATTATCTCTCCCGCTCGGCGGATAAAAGCGTACAAGTGCTGGAGATTGTGCATGATCAGCGCGGCAACAATGCCTTTGATCAGCTCTGGTTGCTGGTGGCGGATGCAAGCAGCCCGGCCCTGATTCGGGTGCATTATTTCATAGACGAGGACAAGGGCGTGCTGGTGCGCGAGTCCGCCATGGCCTGGCAGCGTTCCGGGGGAGGGGCGATGCGCTGGAACATGGGGAAAGTGGAATCATTCGAGGTACAGGCACTGGGCGCAGGCAAGCAATGGCGCGATGTCTGGAAGTCGAAGGAATCAGGAAGCCTGCCGCGCGCCCTGCGGGTGCGTTGGCGCGGTGAGGGCGGCGAGCGGGAACTGATATTGCCGGTTTTCCTGGCCAGTCAGGCACCCGCATGAACGGAAATGAGGGGGCAGGCCGCGAGAAAGAGCGTGGCGTGGCGCTGGTGCTGGTGCTTGGTCTGGTGGCACTGGTGGCGGTGTGGGCGGTGGAAAGCGCCAACGAGGACTGGATTTCCCTGCGGCGCGGCGAGAATATGCAGTTGGCCAGTCAGGCCATGCTGGCGGCGGAATCGGGGCTGGAACTTGGGCGTAAGGTATTGCAGGCAGATGATGCCAGCGTGGATAGCCTGGATGAGGATTGGGCTATGGGAACAGCGCCATTCGCGGTGGAGGGCGGAATGGTGGCCGGTCATATTATAGATGAAAACCGCTTCTTTAACCTGGATGATCTGGTGGATGGCAAGGGTGTGCCGCAGGCCAGGGCAGTGATGATCGCCAAACGCTTGTTTGCGCGACTGAATCTGAATACCGCACTGGTGGATGCGTTAGTGGACTGGATGGATAAAGATGATACGCCTTACGGGCCGGGGGGAGCGGAGGATATTGCCTACATGGATAAAAAATGGCGCGTCAAAAATGCGCCGCTGGATAGCCTGCGCGAGGTGCTTCTTGTCAAGGGATTTGATCGGGGGATTCTGAACAAACTACGGCGGGTAGCCGCAGCGTGGCCTCATACGGGCATCACGCCGGTGAATATCAATACGGCAGTAAAGGATGTGCTGATGAGCCTGACGGATGGCATTCCCGAGCAGGATGTAGACGAGATGATTGCGCAAAGGAAGAATGCTCCCTGGCATGCAGTGGCGAAGTGGTCGTCGCAAAGCCCGTATTCGGTCTGGGCGGGGCGTATCAATCCTGCCAGACTAGGTACGGTGAGCGATACTTTTTTGATTCAGTCTGAAGCCCATTTTGGTCGCGTGCGATGGAGGGAGGAAATGTTGGTAGGCCGTTCGGGGAGGAACTTGCAAGTGCTGGCTCGGCGAAAAATGGCGGTGTCGCCATGACCATAGCCTTCTGGGACGGACATTGTCTGCATGCATGGAATACGCAGGGCGAAGTTATTGCAGACCAGAGCCATGCTCCACCCTTGCCGGAAGATGATACTCACGATACGGAATCCGCAAAGATGGATGTCCCCCCATGGATTTCAGATCAGTCCCCGCCAGACATGCTGATATGGCCTGTCGAACGTTTGTTATCGCGTTCATTTTCGCTGCCGCTTGCCCATCCGCGTTTGCTGGATATGGACATTCTCGGTCAGGAACTGGCCGGACAAGCGGGTATCGAGCCGGATGATTGGCGGCTGTCGTGGCGGGCCGGCGCGGTGGACGGTGGCGTGGCCGGATTGGTGTTCGGATTGCCGGTCGCCGTACAGGAGAATCTTGCAGCGGACGCAGCCTGGCAGGCCTGCCGTTTTATAGGCGTGGATGCATGGCTAAGGCTGGTGGCACTGATTCCGGAAGACCATGCGGAGAATTTTGCCGTATTTGATGCCGATGCGGAGGGTTTGTTCGCGGGCGTTTGCCTTGGAGGCGTTTGGCGCGGTATGCGTCGCAACAATCTGACGCCCGCCCGTACATGTGCAGCCGTGGCCGAAGATGCCATGCGCTCGGTGCTGGCGATGGGCTTTGCTCCAGATGCCATGCCCGTGTATGGACGGCTTGATGCGGCATGGCAAGCTGCGCTGATAGCGGATGCGGACTGGCGGGGTGAAGGGGTCGAATCGTTACCCGATCGCGCCACGGCGACGTATCTGGCGGCATCACACGCAGACACCAATTCCGGGCTCAATTTCAGGTATGGCGCATGGGCGGTGTCGGGCGGCTGGCAAAAACGGTTACAACCATGGCGCAGAACCATGGTGCTGGCCGCAATCCTGTTATTGGCGATATTGGGCGGCAATCTCTATCGCATTCACCAGTTAAGCACGGAGCAGGCGGATATGCAGGCCGGTATAGAGAATGCATTCCACCGCGGGTTGCCGGATGAAAAAGTTATGCTCGATCCGCTGGCGCAGCTACGTAAAGCGGCAGGCGGCGGGACTGCATCCAATGCGTGGTTTTTCCTGCGTCAGTTGCAGGCGGTAGGTCAGCTAAAGCAAAAAATCAAAGGCCTGCACATCATCACTATGCAATACACGGGGAAAGATATGCAATTGTCCGGTACGGTCCCGGATCTTGCGGCGGTCGACCGCATACGCGATACGCTGTCATCTATTCTGGGCCGTCAGGTGGATGTGGAGGATACGGATTTGGCTGATAAGCAGGTGAAATTCCGCATCAAATGGTCATGAATCTTTCAAGAATTACACAATTCAGACAAGCAATCCTGGACCGCTGGCAGGAGGAGGCGCTACCGCGTTACCAACGTCTTTTACCCCGCGAACAACGCTTGCTGATATTCACCGCTATTGGGTTGCCCATCCTGTTGTTTGTTTACGGCATTTGGTTACCCATGGAGGACACAATCCACACGCTCAGGGATGCGATGCCGACATTGCAGGGTCAACTGCGCGAGGCACAAACACTGGCGGATCGTTTGCAACAGGAAGGGCATAAACCCGCTGGAAGGCGCAATGCCCTTGCAATGGTTGAGCAGATCGCGAAAGCAAGCGGTGTACGCCAGCATATCACCCGGATCAAACCGCAACCGGGTATGGGCGGTGGTGGGCGGTTGCTAATCCGCATGCATCAGGCGCCGTACCCGAAGTTGGTTAAATTTATGGGCTTATTGGCGAAGGATGGCATGGCTCTAGGCCGGGTGAAACTACTGGCAGGCGGCAAACCGGGACTTCTGGATGTTGATTTAGGGGTTGTAACTAAATAACGTGGGCATTTATACGCTTGAATGTATGCCAGATTGTCGTGATGCGATTGAATAAAATATGAGATGTAGCCTCTCTACATCGAATGTTTTGTGATTGAGCAACGCGTCAAGGTGGTGCGCAGGTTGGATGGAGAAATGACCATTTTATTCATGCTGCCAGTTGCGGATGGCTTCAATGTAATCAGACTCTTCCTTCAGTTTCTCCGCATCGGGAATAAATACGCCCATGTTTGACGATTTCAAGTGTTGCAGCCAGCCGGCCAGGAATTGCAAGTGGATTTCATGCATCATGGCGGCATTCTTTGCCGCTTTTTTGCCGATGTAATCTTCACTGGATGCGATTTCTCCGCGCACGGCGATATCGGGATTGCCAATAATGCCGGTGGTTTGCGTGTCGATGGCGCGGAAGTTTCCACTGATATCCAGATAGACCAGCCACGGCGTTCCGGGTTCAAGTCCGGCAATGCAATCGATCATCTCTTGCTTGCCCGGGACCGGTGCGCAAGACAGGCGATGTAACACGGCATGGGCAAAAATGCCGCGCATCAGAAAGTCGAATTTCCTCGCCTTGTTTTTAGCTGCCAGTACATATTTTTTATCCCTCTTCAGGCGGCGCCCGGCCCAGTCTTCAGCCGCTTTTTTATCCGCGATACGAGCATCATGTTCATGGAAGGGTTC
>CAZDWG010000072.1:0-7267 GCA_964509005.1 uncultured Zetaproteobacteria bacterium | reverse complement strand
AAATACTGCCATGCCCTTGCTTGTTCCTTTGTTCGCACCGAATCCCTCGTCGGTCATCCGTATGCGCGCTCACGGTCTCTCTCCTCGGAATCCGCCAGCGAACAAAGGCCCGGCGCAATCATCATGGCGATTCATGAATAGTACAGGTTAGATTTTACTCACACTGAGCTTAGCAATTTACCCATGTATAAACCAATAGTAAAGAAGCCGTCAGAACATAAGAAAACCTCATGACTTTTGCGCCTGAAATCGGTTCCTTACTGTATTTGTGCGCGATGCAGGTTAGTCTCCGCCACTGTGTTTACCGGAATCATTCAGGATGTGGGACATATTGCCGCCGTGCGGCAGGGAGACGCGCAGGCGTATATGGTTATTGAAACCGCGCTGGATACGTCGAATTGGAAAGACGGGGATTCGGTAGCTGTGAATGGTTGTTGCCTGACCGTTACGGAATTTGGTGCGGACCGATTTTCAGCCACCTTGTCACGGGAGACCCTGGATTTAACCACGTTTGATGCTGCACGGAAGGGTTGGCGGGTGAACCTGGAACCGGCGTTGCGCATGGGTGATGCGCTTGGTGGCCATATGGTGAGCGGTCATGTGGATGGAACGGGAAGGGTTGATGATATCCGACCCGTGGGCGAGCATCGGCTTCTCCGCTTTTCCGTTGCGGAAAATTTGGCGCGCTATGTGGTCAGGAAGGGTTCAGTTGCCATCAACGGGGTAAGCCTGACCGTGAATGCGGTGAATGGATGGATGTTTGAGGTGAACTTGATCCCGCATACACTGGTACATACCAATTTGGGTGTTTTACAAATCGGTAACAGGGTCAATATAGAAACGGACATGTATGGGCGATATGTGGAACGGTTGATACAGTTTCCAGAAAAACGAAATAAAACGAATATGGAGCAACCATGAGTCTTGCCAGTTGTGAAGCGTTGATTGAGGAATTACGCGTTGGGCGCATGATTATCCTGGCGGATGACGAGGACCGCGAGAACGAGGGCGATCTGGTCATGGCGGCAGAATGGGTAACACCCGAAGCTGTAAACTTTATGGCGACGCATGCGCGTGGTCTGATTTGTCTGGCTCTGACCGGGGAACAGGTCCATCGACTGCATATCCCCCTGATGGTGCAGGACCCCAACGCCAAGTTTAAATCAGCGTTTACTGCGTCCATTGAAGCCGCGGAAGGCGTGACCACGGGCATTTCTGCTTTTGATCGTGCGCGGACCATCCGTGTAGCGGCGGACGAAGCATCAGGGCCGATGGATGTAGTGACGCCGGGGCATGTGTTTCCGTTGATGGCCAGAGAAGGGGGTGTGCTGGTACGTGCCGGACATACCGAGGCCAGCATTGATCTTTCCCGCTTGGCCGGCCTGGAATCAGCAGCGGTTATTTGTGAAATCATGAATGAGGATGGTTCCATGGCGCGTATGCCGGAGCTGAAATCCTTTGCCGCCAAACACCAACTGAAGCTCGGCTGTATCGCCGATATTATCAGTCACCGCCTGAAGCATGAATCGCTGGTCAAGCGCGAGGTGGAAGTTCGTCTTCCTACGGAGTTTGGCGAGTTCAGATTGGTCGGTTACTCCAATATGGTGGATAAGGCTGAGCATGTGGCGCTGGTGATGGGTGAACCGGATGGCGATACGCCGTGCATGGTACGGGTGCACTCGGAATGTCTGACGGGAGATGTGTTCACCTCACGGCGCTGCGATTGTGGTTCGCAGTTGCATGCGGCCATGCGCCAGGTCTCGGAAGCGGGGTGCGGCGTCATCCTCTATTTGCGACAGGAAGGCAGGGGCATTGGTTTATTGAACAAGCTCAAGGCCTACAAGTTGCAGGATGCCGGGCATGACACGGTGGAGGCGAACAAGAAGCTGGGATTCCGCGCGGATTTACGTGACTACGGCATTGGTGCGCAGATATTGCGCGATCTCGACCTGCGCAAACTGCGTCTGTTGACCAACAATCCAAAAAAAATCATCGGCCTGGATGGTTACGGGCTGGAAGTCGTAGAGCGCGTGCAATTGGAAACAATCGCGCACGAAGACAATATTGCCTATCTGACAGCCAAGCGGGACAAGATGGGACACTTATTACAGGTGAAAACCAAATGAATATTGATGAAGCCATCCATGAGTCTTGATGCCCCCCAACTTTCAGGAACAGTGGATGCCAGCGGTTTATATATTGGAATTGTGCTTAGCCGTTTCAACGAAGAAATTACGGAGACCCTGCTGCAAGGGGCGGTGAATGCTCTGAAGGAACACGGCGCAAATGATTCGGATATGCGCGTGGTGCGTGTGCCCGGTGCTTTGGAAATCGGCGCCATAGCATCCCGTATGGCACAATCGGACCAGTTTGATGCCATCGTTTGCCTGGGTTGTGTGATTCGGGGCGGGACTGCCCATTTCGACTATGTCTGCCGTGGCGCGATGGATGCCGTCAGCGCCGTGGCGCAACGCGGCGATGCAGGTGTGGGCAATGGCGTATTGACCGTGGACACGGTCGAACAGGCAAGGGAGCGCGCAGGCGGCAGATACGGAAAGGGCGCAACGGCGGCGTTGACAGCGGTTGAAATGGCGCGCCTTCTTAAAGAATTATAATGGCTAACCGGCATAAGGCTCGGCAATCAGCACTTGAAATCCTTTATGCATGGCATAATGGCGGGCAGGACAACACAGCGATTCCGGCATTGCTCGCCGGTCGCCTGGATGAGAAAAGCAGGTCCGATCAGGATGAAGCCTATCTGCGTGAAATGGTACATGGCGTGGTGGCGCAGTCTGAAGATATTGATCAACGGATCAGTGAAGGTGTGCGAGGTCGCAGTCTGAAGAGCATTGCCCATATTGAACATAATGTGCTTCGTTTGGCGATGTGGGAGATGCTTAATCGCCTGGAGATTCCGTATCGCGTCATTATCAACGAGGCACTGGAGCTTGCTCGCGCCTATGCGGACGAGCCTGGGCGAGGATTTATCAATGCCGTGCTGGACCGTTCGGCACATAAACTCCGCAGGGAAGAATTTAAGAACCCAGGCTAGATGTGTCAGGATACAACTATGGAGTTTGACGGGCTAAAAGCATCGATTCGTGCGAAGGCGCTGGAGCATGGTTTTGACCTGTGCCGCTTTGCTCGACCGAATGTGTCTGCGGCACATCAGATTTCTTATCAGGCCTGGATTGCCGCCGGAATGCATGCTGATATGGGTTGGATGGCCGAGGAGAGCCGCGTAAAGCGGCGAAAACAGCCGGGGACGATGTTGGATGATGTCCAGACCGTCATCACCGTGGGCATGCGTTTTACGCCGCCGCCGTATTCGCTGGACAGTGCTGAATCCGGGCGGGGCAGGGGAGTCATTGCCGCCTATGCGCATGGCGATGATTACCACGGGGTAATCAAGAAACGCCTGAAGATGTTGGCGCATGATTTGGATGATCTGCTCGGTACGCACGACCAGCGCGTGTATGTGGATACTGCACCGGTGCTGGAACATGCGCTGGCTGAAAGCGCGGGTCTGGGTTGGCAGGGCAAGCATTCGTTGACCATTCATAAGGTGCTGGGCTCATGGTTGATGCTGGGCGAGGTGTTTACCACCGCCAAAATCGGACCGGATCAACCGGCGAAGAACCACTGCGGTACGTGCACGGCCTGTATGGATATCTGCCCCACTAAAGCAATTGTTGCACCGTATGTGGTCGATGCGCGGTTGTGTATATCCTATTTGACCATTGAATTTAACGGATTTATTCCGCACAAATTACGCCCGTTGATGGGTAATCGCATCTTTGGTTGCGATGATTGCCAGATGGTCTGCCCGTGGAATCGCCATGCCGTCGCGCCCGACCCGGACCTGCTTGCGCCATGCAAGGAAAAGACGTTACCGAAGCTCACCGGCTTGTTACGGCTCAATGATGAGGCATTCCGCCAATATTTTCACAAATCTCCGGTGAAGCGGACGGGTAGGGGAGGCTTGTTGCGTAATGTGTGTATTGCCATGGGTAATTCGGGCGACGTAAGCTTTGTGCCTGTGTTGGAGGATGCGTTAGCGGATGCGGATGCACTGATTCGCGGTCATGCGGCCTGGGCGCTGGGGCAGCTTGCCAGCCAAGCAAACCACGGACAGATTGATGCGCTGCTGAAGCAAAGGAAACAGCATGAAACCAATAAGAATGTACTAGAAGAAATATCTCTATCTATATATAATATAAGGAATACCAATGAATAAACCCAAGGCTTTTATCTTTGATTTGGATGGTACACTGGTGGATGCGCTGCCGGATATTCGTGCGAATATCAACCGGGCGTTGAAATCATTGGGGTATAATTTTGAGCTTTCGCTGAATGAGACGAGACCGTACGTCGGCGGTGGAGCGCAGAAGCTGGCCGCCCGTGTTTTGGGCAAGGGTATGGATGATCCTCTCACTATGGCGCTGTATCACGCATTTACCGATATTTATGAACATCACCCCGCCGATTTTGGCAAGCCGTTCCCGAGTGTGACGGAAACGCTGGATGTACTGAAGTTGCGCGGTGTTCCGATGGCCTGTGTCACGGCCAAACCGACCAGGGCGCGTGTGCGGGTGCTGGAATGCCTGAGGTTGACGCCGTATCTGGTGCATGCGCTGTCACCTGAGGATGGTTTTGCCAAGAAACCCGCGCCGGATATGCTCAACGAATGCTGCCGTATTATGGAAATAGAGCCAAAAGATACCGTCATGGTAGGGGACACATGTTTCGATATTGAGGCTGGATTCAATGCCGGGTGCCATACGGTTTGCTATTGCGAATATGGTTATCAGTCCTTGCCGGGTGAATTTGAGGGCAGGGTGATGCGTTTGAAGACATTTGCCGATTTGTTGAAGTTGTTAACCTGAACCGAAGAACCGAAAATGAATGATGCGGATTAACGGTATCTACGGCATTCTTCCGGCGGACATCCCGCTGGAGGATTTGCTAAACAAAGCCGAAGCGGCGCTCAAGGGCGGTGTAGGGACATTGCAATTGCGCGATAAAAAACAGGGTCTTAAACATGGTTTGAGAAGGGCTCGGGCATTGCATGTTCTGGTGCGGGCGCATGGCGGACGATTCATCGTGAATGATTCCGTGCGACTGGCGCTGGAAGCGGATGCCGACGGTGTACACCTTGGCCGGGAGGACATGAAAAGTGTTGCTGCGATCCGGGCGGAAGCAAAGCGAGCCTTGATCATTGGGGTTTCATGCAAGGCCGATGCAGTTTTTGCCCGGCATGTGCTGGATGAAGGCGTGGATTATGTGTCTTTTGGCGCGGTGTTTCCGACTGTCTCCAAAGAGAATGCCGTTCCAATGGGTCTACCGAGATTGGCAAAGGTTCGGCAGTTATTTCCAGAGGCGAATATTTGCGCCATCGGTGGCATTGGGCTGAGGACGCTTTCCGCAGTCAAAAAGGCCGGGGCGGACTGCACTGCGGTTATTTCAGCTCTGTTCGGTGAGGATGACGTTGAATCCACGGCGCGCAAGATGGTCGAAACATGGAACTCTTGAGTCGTTACAAAATACGCCAGACGGTAGTCCCATGAATCAACGACCCGTTTGCCTGACCATTGGCGGATCGGATTCGTGTGCGAGTGCGGGAATCCAGGCTGATTTACGCATTTTTGAACAGCTTGGCGTCAAGGGATGTTCGGTGATTACGGCCCTGACGGCGCAAAATCCACATGAGATTCTGCGTATTGAACCGACTTCTCTGGCTCAACTTGATGCGGAACTTGGTGCTATTTTTGATTATTATGATATCGCTGTGGTTAAAACCGGCATGCTGGTAGGCGCTGAACATATCGCCGTGATTGCGGCTTTATTGAGCGAATATCATGCAGGAAAGCCGCTGGTGATTGATCCGGTGATGACCTCCAGTTCCGGTTGCGACCTGCTGAACGAAAGCGCGGTGCTTACCCTAACGAGAGCACTCATCCAACAGGCTACGCTGGTCACGCCCAACCTGGATGAAGCCAGTATATTGTTGGGCCACGCCGTGAGCAATCCTCTTGAGGATACCGTAACGCTGGCATCAGAGCTTGGCTGCGCCGCGCTGCTTAAGGGTGGCCATGGGAAAGGGGATTCGTTGCTGGATGTACTATGTGATGAGCATGGAGGAATCACGACCTTCATCCATCCGAGGCGTGATCTGAATATCATGCAAGCACATGGAACGGGATGTCGGCTGGCGGCTGGCATCACTGCATCGCTGGGGTTGGGGGGTAATCTGATGGATTCGGTGGGTGGCGCCATCAAGAACTTGCAGGACACAGTTGAAAAATGCGATTCGTACAAGCCGTAAGCGCGCCAGAGGGTCGGATGGCATATCCGTGACCCTGTCACGTTATTCATGGTCAATTCTGGACTTCTGGGCCAGGCGTGAAGGTTGCACATTATCGGAAGTCATTGAGAAACGACTGGGTACAGGGAATTCCTTGGCTTCATGATAAAGGGATTCCAGTGCATCAAGACCAAGTTTATCCAGGTTTAGCTTACGTTCCGCAGCTAGAGATTCCATGATGCGAAACCGCCTGGCAAATTTTCGATTGGTATGCATCAGCGCCAGTTCTGCATCCACGCCCAGTTTTCGTCCCAGATTGACCAGGGTAAACAGAACATCGCCGAATTCATCCTCAATGCGTGACGGATCGGTCTGTTCGCGCACCTCATGGGCCAGTTCATGCAACTCTTCCTCCATTTTTTCAATCACGTCTTCAGGGCGGTTCCAGTCAAAACCAACGCGGGCAGCGCGATATTGCTGCTTGTGCGCATAAGCCAGGGCAGGCAACGGAGGGATGCCGTCCATCAAGCTGTTTCGGTCTTCATGCTCGGCATCCTTCAAACGTTCCCATTGTTGTAAAACATCATCCGTGATGGTTCCACGAAAGACATGCGGATGCCGGTAAATCATTTTATCAATCAATGATTCGGCCACATCATCCAGATTGAAGTGCTTTCCTTCGGATGCAATCTGGGCATAGAAAAGAACCTGCAACAGCAAATCGCCCAACTCATCCTTCAACGCATTCCACTCATCGTACTGCACAGCCTGATCGATGGCTTCCAGCACCTCATGTGTTTCTTCCAGCGTGTAAGTGCGTAGCGAGGTGAGGGTTTGTTCCTTATCCCAGGGACAATTCTCACGCAACACATGCATAAGCTCCTTTAACTGACCGTAATAATTATCTTTACTTCTTATTCTCTCTGGCATAAGGTCCTTCTATAACTTGACATAATATACATT
>CAZDWG010000071.1:0-7267 GCA_964509005.1 uncultured Zetaproteobacteria bacterium | reverse complement strand
GCTGGTCAGAACGCATATTAAGCGCGAAAACGGTAGAAGAGATATTCAACATGCATTGATTGTGGTAATCGAAAACGTAAGTGCCATTGGGTTAGACTCGATTGACTGAATATGAATCCTGCCTGCTGGGCTGTTACCGTTATATCGAGTTGAATCCCGTGAGGGCCGGGATGGTGGATCATCCGTCACACAGAAATCAATCGACCCCATTGATCCCAGGGCTTGGGATTGATCTCACCGCACCAGTTCGTTCATTTCCATAATCGGCAACAGAATCGCCATAGCCATCGTGCCAACCAGTACGGCCATGACCATGACCAGCAATGGCTCCAGAACAGTCACAAGACGTTTCAGATTGCGCGCCGATTCAATTTCGTAGCTTTCGGCCACACGTAGCAACATCGTATCCAGTTTGCCACTTTGTTCGCCTACGGCAATCAGGCGCACGGCCAGGTGCGGTACATAGCCGCTCTGTGCCAGTTTGGATGCCAGGCTCTCGCCCTCGCGCAGCGAATCGCGGGCCTCCATGGCCGCCTGCCTCACCGGTAGCAGGCCAACGCTTTGCGCCGCGATCTTCATGGCGGACAGAGCGGGGACACCGCCCGAGAGTAGCATGCCCAGGGTGCGCGCATAACGCGCGGTCTCAATCTTTCGCAACAAACCTCCGATACCGGGGAGCGTGAGCAGGAATCGATCCCTGGAAAAACGAATATGGGGCCGTTTAAGTGCCAGCCGGTATGAAAACACCACGGCGAACAACAGCAGTAATATCCATATCCCGTACGCCCTCAAACCTTCGGAAACAGCAATCAACGCCTGCGTCAACCATGGCAAATGGCCGCCTGCGCGTGCGAATACCCCAGCCACCTGCGGCACCACGACGGTGAGCAGAAACACCATCACCATGATGCCGAATCCGGTAATAATCAACGGATACAAGACAGCCGAGAGAATATCCTGATGCAGTTGCTGCCGGTGCTCCAGCAAGTCGGAAAGCCTTTCGGCCACGGCATCCAGTTGACCGGTTTCCTCGCCCGCCGCCACCATATTGCAAATCGTATCGTCGAAACCTTGCGCTGCCATGGCATCCGCCAGCGCATGACCCTCTAGCACCTGCTGCCGCAGGAATGCGACAGCCTGTATGGAACGCCTGGATTCCATACCCCCGGCAATCGAGTCCAGGGCATCAACCAGAGGCATGCCCGCATCCAGAAGCGTAGCCAGTTGTTGCAAGAAGGTGACTGTTTCCGCCTGATTCAACCCGCGATGCACCTTTCCTCCATCGTGCGATGCGGCTCCTTTCAATCGCCGAGGCATCAGCCCCTTTGCTTTTAATTGCGCACGCGCATCACGCTCCGATGGTGCTTCGATTTCTCCTTTCTTTTCCCGGCCACGCGCATCAATCGCTTCGTAGGTAAACATGCTCACGGTAATGGCTCAGATGCTCTGGATTTTGCTTCATGGCAAGGCGCGAGAGGCGCAGAACCGGAGCATATATGCTGATATGTGAGGATTTGAGCATCGTAACAACGCCGCCATGGAGCAAAAGACGGGGCATCTGAGCCATTACTCACGCTTCCACCACCACGGTATCCTGCCGTGTCACCCTTAATACCTCATCCACGCAGGCGATTCCTGCCGCCACATGTCTTGCCCCATCCTCGGCAAGCGTCGCCATACCCTCCTTTCTCGCCAGTCGTTTGAGGGCCAACAATCCCTTGCCGTCATGGATAGCTCCACGCATATCATCAGAAATACGCAGTATCTCAAAGATGCCGATACGCCCCAGATAGCCTGTCTGCACGCACTGATCACAACCCTTTGATTCATAGACGTGTTCCACACCGGAGAAAACATCTTCATTCACACCCAGCACCTTCCAGTCCGCTTCACGTACCGCCCTGGCTTTCTTGCAATGCGGGCACAAGGTTCGCACCAGACGCTGCGCCTGTACCATGAGTAACGAAGACGCCACCAGGTACGGCTCCACCCCCATATCCTGCAAACGCATGACGGAAGTCAACGCATCGTTGGTATGCAAGGTGGAAAACACCAGGTGCCCGGTCAGGCTGGCCTGAATGGCGATCTCGGCGGTTTCCAGATCACGCATTTCGCCGATCATGACAATATCAGGGTCCTGGCGTAAAATAGAGCGAAGGCCTGTAGCAAAATCCAGGCCGATTTTGGGCTGGACCTGCATCTGGCCCACGCCTTCGAGTTGATATTCGATGGGGTCTTCGATGGTAATCACGTTGCGGTTCCTGCGGTCCACATTCATCAATGCGGCATACAAGGTGGTGGATTTACCTGAACCGGTTGGGCCGGTCACCAACACAATGCCATGTGGTGCCGTGACCACATCCCTGACGACATCCAGATGCGGCCCGTCCATGCCCAGTTCCCGCAAGGTCAACAATCGCTGTCCCCGGTCCAGCAAACGCATCACCACCCGTTCGCCATGAGCCGTGGGCAATACCGATACGCGCACATCCACTTCACGCCCGGCCACGCGCACCCGGAATCGTCCGTCCTGAGGATGCCGCTTCTCGGCGATATCCATACCGCTCATCACCTTGATGCGACTGGTGAGAGCGGCCTGCACGCCCTTGGGGGGCGTCACCGCCGTATGTAGCACCCCGTCTACGCGGAAACGAACCAACACCTCGTTCTCAAACGGCTCAATGTGAATATCGCTGGCCCGCTCCTTCAAGGCTTGAGAAATAAGCGTGTTCACCAGCCGGATGACGGGCGCTTCGTCATCGGCATCCAGCAAATCCTGTACCTGCTCGATTTCGCGGCTTAATTCTCCATCCGCGCCAAAATTTTCCAGCATTTGTTCGGCGGAGGCGCTGGCCATGTCGAATACACGATTGAGTTCCAGGAGAATTTGCTCGCGCGGCGCCAGCACGGGCGTCACTTCGGCACCCCGTTCACGCCGGATGTCATCGAGCAACGCCCACGGCCAATCGCCGTCCTCCGGTACGGCAACGGGATTTTCTCCGTTTGTTTCAGGCATCAACGGTAACACCGGTCCTGACCGCAGCACCGCCAGCGGAAAACGGAGCGTCCTTTCGACATCCACTTGCCCCGCTTCGATTCTGATGCACCTCCGCATGGCAGGCGCTTTCGCATCATCCATTACGGCGCGACGGGCAAAGCCCTGGGTTGACCGGAAAGAGGGATCGCTGGCACCGCCTTACGACGTTTCCCGGAATGTTTCCCCGGTTCGGGATGCAGGAGGGGATTCATGTCTTCAGGCAGGGGTTCTTTCTTCTGTGGGAACAACATCGTACCCTCATATTTTTGATGCGCGTAAACATCTTCGATACTGCGGTATTTCTCTTCGGTGATTACATCAATATCATGTCTGGTGCGAATGATATGTGGCTGAAGAAAAACCATCAGGTTGGTCTTCTTGTGGCTGGTCTCGGTGAACTTGAAGGGCTCGCCAAGGATCGGAATAGCGCCGATACACGGCACGCGCTGGATACTGACCGATGTGTCATTGCGCATCAACCCACCCAATACGACAATATTACCATCATTGACCAGCACCGTGGTCTTGATTGAGCGTTTATTGGTGACAATATCGCTGGTCTTGGCCACATTTTGCGAACTGGGCTCCACGCTGGAAACTTCCTGAAAGATTTTCAGCCGGACGGTATCGCCCTCGGATATCTGGGGTGTTACGCGCAGGGTCAGACCCACATCCTTCCGCTGAATGGTCTGGAACGGGTTGGCCAGCCCGCCCGTGGTTTGCTGCGTACCCGTAACAAACGGTACATTCTGCCCAACGATGATTTCGGCTTGCTCGTTATCCATGGTCAGAATATTCGGGGTGGACAACACATTGGCATCGGTCTTGGTTTCCAGGGCGCGCAGCAGAGCGCCAAGATTCAGGAACTCTTTACCGCCAAAGGACACCGTACCACTCACCACACCCACCGCCAGACCATTGCCGGGATTCAACGGATTGGCAGCCACCGTATTGATGTTGGCGCCGGCCTGACTGGAGAAAGAAGTACCACCGATGACATGGCGCCCTGGACTGGTGATATTACCAAGGCCCCGAAACTCCATGCCGAACTGCTGCGAATCGCTAACCGACACCTCGATAATCAGCGCCTCGATCAGTACCTGCAAACGGCGAATATCCAGCTTGTCAATCAATGTATTCAGCGCCCTGTGATCGCTGGGATCAGCCGTGACCAAAAGCGCATTGGTTGCCGGATCGGCCACCACCTTCACATCGCCGGAAAACATGGCCTTGCCTGCACCAGGTTTTATATTCTGTTGGCCGGAAATCAGGCTGTTGATAACCTTGGCCACATCTTTCGCATTGGCGTTCTTCAAATAGTGCACCTGCAAACGTCCGCCATTCTGTACGGGGTTAATATCCAGCCGTACCACAACGGATGTTATTTCGCGCATCGCCGCGCCGGGAGCCACGACCACCAGCAGATTCCCCGGATTATATGCAATAATCTTAACCTGCTCCATGGTCGGTTTCCCTGCGCGGCTCCGGTACATATTTTGTAAGGTGCGCGCCACCTTGTCGGCAGAAGCATATTTCAGCGGCAGTATGTGCACACCGACGGCCTCGCTCACATCCAGTGCCTGCACGATACGCATAATCTTGTCGGCATTGCTGGCCGTATCGGTCAGAATAAGCATATTGGCTGGCATATATGCCGTCAGATTGCTATTGGGCGACATCAGTGGCCGGAGTACAGCCACCAGTTGTTGCACATTGGCATGTTTGAGTGCAATCAAGCGTGTGATCAAGGCATCGCCACTCACCGGACCAGTGCCTGAACGTACCGGTATGCCTTGTTGTTTCGCTTCCGCCAGCGGGATAATCTTGACCACTTTACCACTTTCAATGGCCGTAAAGCCATTCACTTCCAGGATGGAGAGAAACACCTTGTAGACATCCTTCTCCGGAATGGACGTCGGCGATATAATCGTCACCTTACCCTTGACCCGGTTGTCGATCAGGAAATTTTTATGGGTAATTCCGGCGACGAATTCAATAAAGGCGCGGATATCCGCATCCTTGAAATTAAGCGTTACACCCCTGGCCGATGCATGGGGAATCAGCAACAGACACGACAGCAAGCCCATAACCACTCGCTTCAACACTATATGTTTCACATTTACACCCCGCTTCGCCATTATCCGCCTATCTTATGTCAAAATGCACGGTACGGGTAACGCCGTTGCGTGCAATCTCCAGGTCAATACCGTTCGCATTCCTTAAAGACTGAAACAGCTTGATACCCTGTTCGGGCCGCGTAATAGGCTGCCCGTTCACCTTGCGGATCACATCGCCATTCTTCAGCCCCGCCTGATCATACAGCGAACCCGGCACGATTTCCTGAATCAGAAACCCGTCCGGTTTGCCGTTCGTCTGATGCGGAATAGCCCGCGCCTGAGTGAGCAGAACTGGCAGATCATTCAATTGGGCGTCCACAACAGCGCGGGATATATGCCGGACACCACCATTATCCCGGATAGGAGTGGGCGCCGCACCCGCAAGCACCATTTTTTTCATCAGAATACGCTCCAGCCTGCCGTGGTTGTCCACCTCGATAGCCGATGCCTCGACCCGCGTCAACACCACGCCGGGCTTGATCGCATCCCCCACGAACACCAGCTTCTGCCCGTTCCCGCTTTCCAGCGCAATAATGGCAGCGGAAGATGCCCCGGCCTGCATGGTGCCCAGCAGACGCAGGCGCAAGCGTGAAAGCATGGTCACAACCGGAACCTGTCTTGCCGGAGCATAGTCTTTCACCGCCTTTCCAAACAATGGAATGGATGCAATATCTTCAGCCAGTGGAATCCGCTCATGGACGGCCTGCCGCACCATTCCCGGCGATGAGCGCATCCCGCCCGCACCACCGGTCAGCCAGCCAGCCGCTACCCATGCCATCAGCAACACCATGACCGCCTCGATAATACGAGGCAACCAGCGAGTGATGAACACGTCGGAGGGAAGATTGCGTATGGCAGGCATCGACATGGGTCCAACATTACCATCGGACGGCCATAAAGACATACGCTTTTAGTAGGATAGGGGTTTTATATCTTTACACTCATCGTAACTACTCAGCACCCATCGTTTTGTCATTGCGAAGGAGCGAAAGCGACTGCGGCAATCTTGAATTTCGTGGAAATACGAGATTGCTTCGTCGTTCCTCCTCGCAATGACAGTCAATCCATAGGGGTGCTGAGTAGTTACCACTCATCAAACGCAAGCCGTAGTCAGCTTTTAAACCTCAGAGGCTCCTCAATATCTATTTTTTGACTTCCACCTTCCCTATTCCCAGTCCGTTAAGCGAAGCCCCGCGACACGACAGAATTCATGTTGGTTGTGCGTCACCAAAACCGCATCATTCGCCAAGGCAACTGCGGCTATCACTAAATCATTCGGACCAATCAAACAACCCTGTGTCGATAAATCTTGCCGGATACGGGCATACATCTCAGCGCAGCCATCGTCGAAAGGCAAGGATCCAAGTGGTGAAAAAAACAAGTTCAACTTTTGTATATTGCCTTCAATATACTGACTATATCTGGCCCCATATAGCAACTCCGCCTTCACAATACTGCATAAATAAATTTCCGACGGCTCACGATTACGAAAATTCTTTTCAATCCCGGCATGCTTCTGATTCAGCAATCGAATGCAAACATTGCTATCCAAAAGATACACTACTCAAACCTTTCCCGCTGCTCATAATCACCTTGTTCAGGGCGTTGCAATGGTTGCCCCTCCCATCCAGCAAACACTTGCTCAAAATAACCTGTAGGCCATCCTGAAGTAATATCCTTCCTTACCAACCCGGCAAGATATTTAGATACAGAAAGGTGTTTTTTCTCTGCTTTTTTACCCAACTGAGAAGCAAGTTCATCTGGAATATAACAATGTATTTGCGCCATAATACCTCCAAATATATTTGGTGTATGTGAATATAGTTGTTTATACAGGATAATACAAGGCAAGCACTAATCTATGGGAATACAGGGCGAAATAGCGCTTATTGGACAGGGTAATTGTTTACACTCATCAAAACATAAGCCGTAGTCGGCTTTTAAGCCCCTTCATCCCTGTCGGCTCGCTCCTGCAAGTGGCGGACCGTTACTCAAAGTCGAGACATCCCGCCCAAACTGCCGGGCTACATCCGAAAGGGTGAAACTATCGCTCTGTCTGCCCACCCGGCCAGGCGGTTCAGCCCGATCTGACGCCCAAAATGATGGCAGGCCA
>CAZDWG010000070.1:4972-7274 GCA_964509005.1 uncultured Zetaproteobacteria bacterium | reverse complement strand
ATTATGTCAATCTGATCTCCAGCCGTTTTCCGAGTTTATGTGCGGCTAAAAACATATTTTCAAGTGATGTGCCTGTCTCTTCCGGATTCAAAAGACGATCAATCTGGGTGCGGCTGGTATGCAGTCTGCGCGAAAGCTCGGATTTACTAACACCGTCAGCCGCCATCGCGTCTGCAAGCTCCATGCTGAGCACGCGTTTAATAGCTTCGGCTGTGCATTTCTCAAGTATGCCTTCCTCTTCAAGAAAGCTATCGAAGTTGCTACCACGATATTTATTACCTTTCTTTGCGTTCATATCATACTCCTGCTTGCTTATTTGCATCACTCATCCAGTTGTCACGTCGTCGTTTTGCAGTAACAATGTCACTCTGTGGTGTTTTGTCTGTTTTCTTTATAATACCGTGAAGCAAAATCATTTCGCGGTTATCCACTGTGAAGAACAGGCGGGCAATGCAGCCCTTTGAGATATGTGATCGTACTTCCCAAAGTCCTCGATCCATTTTGCGCACGAGGGGCATGCCGAGTGGCCAGCGAAACTGCACAGTCTGAACATCATCACCGATAGTTTTTCGATCTTCGCGCGCCATCTCTTTGAGCCAGTTATGGACTGATTCTCGCCCTGACGCACTCCTATAAAAAACCACATCAAGAATTTCTTCGCGGCCCATGACAGAACCGTACCTTATAAGGCACACGTGTCAACAGATCAGAAAACGCGCATGGATTTTTTCATCTGCGCTACTCAGCGCCCTCTGCGGTAAAGGCTAGACATGGTTGGTCATCAACACATAGGCATGCAGTTCGCACTCAAAGTGTTTACACGCCGCCGCCAGCTTTTCCAGATAGAACCGGGAAGGAGTTTATCACCACTTGATGTTAAATCAATCGAGTCTGACCCTATTGATTCTACTATTGATTCTATTGATTGCGCGACCCCATGATATCATCATTCCGCAGCCCATTCCCCGGACGATGAAAGAAAATGGATATCCGCTTCCTCCGGGCGTTGATATTGCGTCAGTTGGACATCCAGCACACGCAGGTCGGCATCCGAGACATCTGTTTTCTCCCGCATGCGTTTCCTGACATGCTGGCGTAAAACCTGTTCGTCCACCTCCAGCCAGAATATTCGGCTTTTCACACCCAGTGAGACCGCTAACTGTCTGACACGTTCGCGGTCCCTCTGTCGGAGGAATGTAGCATCGAGGATAACGGAAAATCCCGAGGCAAGTACTATCTTCGCGGCTGTAAACATGGTTTCATACGTTCTGGCATTCATGTCCGCACCATACGGATCAAGTGGTGCGCAACCACCGGCAATGATACGTTTACGAGTTGCATCCGAACGGATAATGATGGCGCGTTCAATACCGCAGGCGAGTAGCGCCAGGTGGCTTTTGCCGCTGCCGGACAGGCCTCCGACGGCAAACAGCCGCAGTGGCGCCGAAGACGTATAGGAATCGGCCAAATCAAAATATCGTGTGCCTTCCGCCTGCTGGCGGGCTTTCTCATCGGCATCAAGTCCATGGTCATCCGACAACAGGCAGGCCACCTTGCCACGAACGCCTGCCCGGTAGGACAGGTACAGTGGCAGCAGGGATAGGCCATCATAATCACCGGAGAATTCGAGGTAGCGTGACAGAAAGCGAAAGCCAAGATCGGGGCGCGCGCGCGCATCACAATCCATGACCAGAAAGGCTACATCGCTTATGGTATCGATCATGCGGTATTCATCGTTGAATTCGATGCAGTCGAAGACCATGGGCTGATTCCGAAACAGGGCCATGTTTTTCAGGTGCAGGTCGCCATGGCAATCGCGTATGTGTCTCCCCCGCTGGCGCGCCGCAATATCGTCCGTATGCTGCCGGAGAACGTTTTCGCTACATTGCCTGATATGTTCCAGTTGATCTCCGTCTGCGGATATGCTCGCATGTTTTTCGGCGATGCCGAGGTTAGCCATGATGTGTTCGCGTAGGAAATGAATATCTCCAAACGATCGAATGCTCTGGCTGGTTTCAGCATTTGCATGAAATATGGCGATGTCCCTGGCCAGTATATCCATCCATGCCGGATCAAAACTTCCGTCATGCAGGCGTTGATCAAGCAGATCATGCTGGGAGAACTGGACCATTTTCAGGCAGTAATCCTGGATATTGTCTGTGTTGCCCAGCTGATATGTACCGTCGACGTGGCTGATGGGGAGGACGTCAAGGTAAAGAGCTGGCGCAAGCCGCCTGTTGAGGCGCAATTCCTGCTTGCAGAAGGTATGACGCTTTTCCAGCGAGGAAAAATCAAGAAAACC
>CAZDWG010000070.1:0-4872 GCA_964509005.1 uncultured Zetaproteobacteria bacterium | reverse complement strand
ATTAATCAGAGACATTGTGCTTTATCCGTTACAGATGGTGACTTCGTAAGGTTACGGAAACCCGTTTTCACCTGTTGTAAAAACAGTTCCTATTCCCTCATCCGTCAGGATTTCCAGGAGAACGGCATGGGGTACTCGTCCATCAATAATATGTGCCCGCGATACACCATGGGCGACTGTATCAAGGCAACAATGCACTTTCGGGATCATGCCGCTTGTAATGGTTCCGTCTTCGATCCACTGCATGGCTTCATCAGCGGCAAGTCGTGATTTAAGGTTCCCGTCCACATCCAGTACGCCTGCAACATCAGTAAGCAGAAGTAGCTTGGCCGCGCCCAGTGCGGTGGCGATGGCGCCGGCCACACTGTCAGCATTGATGTTGTAACGTTGTCCAGCGGGTTTGTCGTATCCCACGGGTGCAATGACGGGGATGAACCGGTCCTTCTCCAGTAGTTCCAGTATGCCCGTATTGATATTTTTAACATGCCCGACATGGCCCAGATCAATAATTTCAGGAACATCAAGCTCCGGAGATTCATTCGATACATTGGGCTCGATCTCCAGTTTACGGGCACAAATCAAGCCGCCATCCTTGCCGGATAGTCCGACAGCTTTGCCACCGGCATGATTGATGTTGGCGACGATCTCCTTGTTGATGAGACCGGCGAGCACCATTTCCACGACATCCATGGTTTCACTGTCTGTGATCCGCATGCCTGCGGCAAACTTCGCCTGTTTGCCAATTTTTTCCAACATTTGACCAATCTGAGGGCCACCGCCATGAACCACGACGGGATTGATACCCACCTGTTTAAGCAGGGTGACATCCGTGGCAAAGCTGGTCTTGAGTCCATCATCGACCATGGCATGGCCACCATACTTAATAACGACGGTCCGGTCGGCAAATCGCTGTAGATAGGGCAGGGCCTCAATGAGCGTAGCCGCGCGTGACCGCGCGTGTTTCATGCGGATGTTTCCTTTTCCTGCCGCGAAGATTCATTGTTATCCAACATGAATTGCCAGATCAGCAGCATGACGCAAACGATCAGGCTAAGCCCCAGTCCGGCCAGGATATTGGAGGAACCGCCTCCCAGTTGCATGCCGACCGGAATGAACACGACAATGGCGGGAATAACCAATGCCATACGCGTCCAGTGCGCCCCCTGTTTAAGGATTACGCTTGTCGCTCCCGGCACGCTCATGAGCGCGAATAAGATGAGGACAATCCAGTGGTTTTCATTGTCCACACTGGTCAGCCGTTGCCAGACGCCGGATGTCGCACCTGTAAGACGAATCTCGATCATCGCTCCGAAGAAAATTACCAGAAAGCCTGCGGCAAGCCACATCAGCCAGCCCAGCCACTGTTTTTTTCGAGCCAGGTGATTGACCCAGACCCCGTTACCGATGACGTACATCATACCTGCGTAAGCGATGCCCCAGGCCAGGAGCTGTGGTTGTGTTGCGTCCATATTTACCATCCTTTCCATTGAATAATGATCGTGCGGAATCATAGCAGGGGGATAGTCATTCGTCATAGCGGCAAAGCATGCAAAAAAAATAGGCTGTAAATAGATTTAGTGAGTATATATTAGGCATAATAAAGTTCGAGGCAGGCTACAGTTACTCAGTATTCTCTGATATATCAACACATATCGCAAACTCCCATATTTGGCACAGCAACTGCTTACAGGTTGTCCATTGAGTGCGAACTCAAAAATTATTGTTCATGGAGAAGATAATGAAAATGAAAACAAAATCCTGTCTTGCGATGGTACTGGCTGGATTGATCGGGATAGCGTCCGTGCCGGGATTGTCTCATGCGGCCGATGAGAAGGCGAGAATCCCGACTTTTGGTGAGATACTGGATGCTTCAGGTGTCAAGATCGATGGCTATATTGATACCTCATATACCTATAGTAGCAACAAGAATGTCACCTTCACGGATGGTACGCCTAACCGCGTGTTCGACCGTCAGCCCAACAGTTTTAACTTCAACATGGCCGAATTATCTATTGCCATGCAACCGGATGAAGGCTTTGGTGGCGTCGTGGTGCTCAATGCCGGTACCGATGCGAATGTGATAGCGGCGACAGGATCCGGAGCCAATAATGACTTTGACGTGCAGCAGGCCTTTATTAGCTATAAAACGGGCGGCGCGCACCTGATGTTTGGTAAATTTGCGACCTTGGTCGGCGCTGAAGTGATCGAAAGCCCGGATGACCTGAACTTCTCTCGCTCCATTCTGTTCGGATACGCCATTCCGTTTACACATACAGGCGTGCGCTTGCATTATGACGTCAACGATATGCTGTCCGCGACCGTAGGCGTAAACAACGGTTGGGACAATCTGAAGGACAATAACAAGCAGAAATCCGTTGAGGCCGCTATTTCCATCACGCCGTCGGATATGTTCTCACTAAGTGTTCAGGGTCTCAGCGGAGTCGAAGACGGTGTGAATAACGGCGCCGGGATCGTTCAGCAGGGTAACAGAAGCCTGATTGACGTTGTGGCGACGGTCAACGCTACAAGTCAGCTTTCGTTCGTGGTCAATGCCGACTATGGCATCCAGAAAAAAGGGACAGTCACAGGCACTGCCGCCAAATGGTGGGGCATAGCCGGTTATGGCAATTACCAGCTTACGGATCAGTGGCGTCTGGCGGTGCGCGGCGAATACTTCGATGATCGTGACGGTTTCCGCACAGGCACCAAGCAGAAGTGGAAAGAGGTTACCACGACCCTGGCTTTTGCGCCGACGAAGCATGTAGAACTGCGCGGCGAGTATCGCCACGACTGGTCGGATAAACGTTCTTTCCTGAAATCGAACGGAATCGCCAGAAAACTACAGGATACGGTCGCACTTGAGGGTATCTACAAGTTCTAGCCTGCATGGGTGAATAATGCGGACTGGTTATTCAGGATGGGGGAGACCCGGTCTCCTCCTGATAGCCAGTGTCGAAATGCTGATGACATAACATTAAGGAGAAAACATATGAAAATGATCAAGGCGATTATCAAGCCTTTCAAGCTCGATGAGGTCAAGGATGCGCTAACCAGCATGGGCGTTACCGGTTTGACCGTGTCCGAAGTCAGTGGCCATGGCAGACAAAAAGGGCATACGGAATTGTATCGTGGTAATGAATACCAGGTGGATTTCGTGCCGAAGGTAGAAGTGACCACCGTGGTAGGCGCCGATCAGGCGGATGCGGCGGTGGATGCCATTATCAATGCCGCGAGAACGGACAAGGTAGGCGATGGCAAGATCTTCGTGATGGATGTGGAGCGCACCGTGCGCATCCGCACCGGTGAAGAAGATTCGGACGCGCTTTGATGGCATCCCGGAAATTATCAAACAAAAAAACGGACACAGGGAGAATAGATAATGAACAAGATTAAAATGTCGATCATGGGCCTGTTGCCTGCGGTTCTGCTAGCGCCAGGTATGGCTTTGGCCGCAGGTACGACCAAACTGGATTCGGGCGACACGGCATGGATGATTACCGCCACCGCGCTGGTGCTGTTGATGACGTTGCCGGGTCTGGCGCTGTTCTACGGTGGTATGGTGCGCAAGAAGAATGTATTGAGTGTCTGCATGCAAACGATTGGTATCGCTGCATTGATGAGCGTGCTGTGGGTTGTGTGCGGCTATTCGCTGGCCTTCTCCAATGGCAACGCCTTTATTGGCGGCCTGTCCAAGGCATTCCTGAATGGGGTGGGTTACGGCTCGCTTTCCGGAACGATTCCGGAGACGGTGTTTGTCACGTTCCAGATGACGTTTGCCATTATTACGCCGGTGCTGATTATCGGCGCCTTTGCCGAGCGTATGAAATTCTCGGCGGTGATGCTGTTCATGGGCATTTGGTTGCTGGCAGTCTATGCGCCGATCACCCACTGGGTGTGGGGTGGCGGCTTTCTACAGCATGCCGGTACGCTGGACTTTGCCGGTGGCACGGTGGTGCATATCAATGCCGGTGTGGCCGGACTGGTGTGTGCGCTGGTGCTGGGTAAGCGTGTAGGCTTCCCGAAGGAAGCCATGTTACCACATAACCTGACATTGACCCTGATTGGCGCATCGCTTCTGTGGGTGGGCTGGTTTGGCTTTAACGCTGGCTCCGAGCTGGCGGCGGACGGTACGGCGGGCATGGCCATGCTGGTCACTCAGGTCGCCACGGCCACGGCTGTTCTGACCTGGACATTCGTTGAATGGGTCATATATAAGAAGCCGAGCTTGTTGGGTGCATGTTCAGGCGCGGTGGCGGGTTTGGTGGCCATTACCCCGGCCTCCGGTTTTGTCGGGCCCATCGGGGCGTTGGCCATTGGCGCGGCAGCCGGTGTCGTCTGTTTCTGGGCGGTCGCGAGTCTGAAGAAGATGCTCGGCTATGACGACTCTCTGGATGCCTTCGGCGTACATGCCATGGGTGGCATTGTCGGCGCCATGTTGACCGGTGTGTTCGCATCCTCGGCATTGGGCGGCGCGGGCTTTGCGGACGGGGTTACGATGGGGCATCAGTTGGCTGTTCAGGCCAAGGCTGTATTGTTTACGATCGTGTACGATGCCATTGTCACCTTTGTGATACTCAAGGTGATTGACATGCTTGTGGGCTTGCGCGTTGCCGAAGAAGAGGAACGCGAGGGGCTGGATATTAGCCAGCATGGCGAGCAGGTATACGAATAAGCCAAAGAATGGATACCTGCGCTATTCATGTTTCGCTGAGAGAATATCTCTCGGAACCGCTGCCCTCCGGCAAGGGCATTCAGGGGAGCGGCCTTCGGGTCGCTCCTTTTTTGTTGAGGGTGGGAAGTTATTTATGCTGATTTTATGCTAGTCGAGTAGTTCATTCATTACTGAATTTCACCCTCACAGAACCGGACGTG
>CAZDWG010000069.1:0-7277 GCA_964509005.1 uncultured Zetaproteobacteria bacterium | reverse complement strand
CGTTGCGCTCTCTTGCAATGGAATAACCATTGCCGCGAGAACGCGCCTTGCATATGACCACCGGATGACTCGCTGTGACACGACTTATGGGTAAAGGGCAGCCCTAGGGGTAAACACCCGACACCCATCTCATCATGAAGGGTCCAGATGAGATGGGGTTGCTTACTGGATATTACGATCAGGAATAATTAACAGTTCGACACGCCGGTTAAGCTGACGACCAGCTGCCGTAGCATTGCTGGCCCGAGGATCGGATTCTCCGCGGCCTTCCGTGCGAACACGAGATAACTGAACGCCACGTCCTTCAATATAAGAGGCGACGGACTCCGCCCGCCTCCGGGAGAGTCCCTGGTTATAAGCAGCGGAACCTACGCTATCGGTATATCCCACAACATTGATACGGCTGCGACTATAGCGCTGCAAAATATCGCTGACTTTGTCCAGCGTAGAACGGAAAGCAGGTTTAATATTCGCGGAATCAAAAGCAAACGATACTTCACTATTCATGGTGATCTTCAGGCTCTGATTTTTAAGGCGTTTAATCTCAACCTGGTTGGCGGCACGCTCACTTGCTAACTGACGCTCGAATTCAGCCTGTTGCTTATCCATATAATGCCCCACCCCCGCGCCAATAGCGCCACCTGCGGCACCGCCTATAAGCGCGCCCCTGAGTGCGCCGCCTGAATGATCGCCCTGAAAACCGATAATGGCACCGGCAATGGCTCCCAGTACGGCACCTGCGGCTGCCTTCTCTTTAGCCTGGGCATTCCGGTCATTGGGTGTTGTGGCGCATGCGGCCAGACCACTGATCAATATCACGGATATCACCTGTTTTATCGTTATACGCATTTTTCACCCCCGTACACAAACTGAACTGTAGTGTGAAATCAAATCTGTCACAAGGAAACTGCTACAACGATTCATGAAAGGTTCAGGTTAAAAACGAAGCCAGGGCGCATCAATGCTCCGCTTTTTCTCATAGGCACGAATATCGGCGGCATGCTCCAATGTCAGAGCAATGTCATCCAGGCCTTCCAGCAGGCAGTGCTTGCGGAACGTGTCGAGTTCAAATGTAAACACATCCCCCTCCGGTGTTCTCACCGTTTGCGCCTGCAAATCAATGTTGAGTGTATAAGCCGGTGTGGCCTCGCATGAGGCAAACAACTGGTCTACTTCCTTATCTTTCAATACGACAGGAAGCATGCCATTTTTGAAACAGTTATTGTAAAAAATATCGGCAAAAGCGGGCGCAATGATACAGCGAAACCCATCATCTAGCAGTGCCCACGGCGCATGCTCACGGCTGGAACCACAGCCGAAATTCTCACGTGCCAGCAAAATTCTCGCTCCCTGGTAACGCGGTTGGTTAAGAATAAAATCGGTATTCCTCGGACGATTTGAGCAGTCCATACCGGGTTCCCCATGATCCAGGTAACGCCATTCATCGAACAGGTAAGGACCATAGCCCGTACGCTTGATGGATTTCAGAAACTGTTTGGGGATAATTGCGTCCGTATCCACATTGGCGCGATCCAATGGCGCCGCCAAGCCTTCCAGTGTGGTAAATTCCTGCATGTTTATCTCCTTTCCAACGATAGGTTCAATTTTAATGCCGGATATTGGGCCTGATATCAACGAAATGACCGGCCATGGCCGCTGCCGCCGCCATGGCGGGACTGACCAGATGCGTACGCCCGCCCCGTCCCTGACGCCCTTCAAAGTTGCGGTTACTGGTTGATGCGCAACGCTCACCCGGGTCCAGACGGTCGGCATTCATCGCCAGACACATGGAGCATCCGGGTTCGCGCCATTCAAATCCAGCCTCGCGGAAAATATCATCCAGGCCTTCTTTCTCAGCCTGCCTTCTGACCAGTCCGGAACCCGGAACCACCATGGCCAGCTTGATATTCGGAGCGATTTTCCCGCCCTTGATCATCTTTGCGGCAGCACGGAAATCCTCGATACGCCCGTTGGTGCAGGAGCCGATAAATACCTTATCCACGGCAATATCCTGAATCGGCATACCCGTGCCGAGATTCATATATTTCAGTGCTCGCAGCCAGGCTTCACGCTGAGCCCCGTCGCGTGCCTCATCCACCGCCGGAACGGATCCCGTCACCGGAATCACCATCTCCGGACTCGTTCCCCACGACACCATCGGCGGTATCACCGCCGCATCCAATACATCTTCCCTGTCGAACGCCGCTCCCGCATCGGAATACAGTTCGCGCCACGCCACCACTGCCGCATCCCATAGTTCACCCGTCGGCGCGAACGCACGACCTTCCACGTATCCAATCGTGGCATCATCCACAGCCACCATGCCACAGCGCGCCCCCGCTTCAATGGTCATATTGCAAAGAGTCATACGCCCTTCCATGGATAATCCGCGCACGGCGGAACCGGAAAATTCGATGGCGTATCCTGATCCGCTAGCCGTGCCGATGCGGCCAATGATATACAAAGCCATATCCTTGGCTGTTACACCTTCCGACAGGAGACCATCAATACGAATACGCATCATTTTGGGCTTTTTCTGGATCAGGCACTCCGTCGCCAGCACATGTTCAACTTCCGATGTGCCGATGCCCATGGCAATGGCGCCCAGCGCGCCATGCGTGGATGTATGGGAGTCACCACAGACCAGTGTCATGCCCGGCAGCGTCAGCCCCTCTTCGGGTCCTACCACATGCACAATACCCTGCCGTACGTCATCCATACCAAATTCGCGTATGCCGAATTCTCGGCAGTTTTTACCCAGGGCCTCAACCTGCGCCCGCGAAACGGGATCGCGAATGCCCCGATCCCGATGCTCAGTCGGTACGTTATGATCGGGTGTTGCCACCGCGGCATCCGCGCGCCATGGCAGGCGTCCCGCCATTCTCAAGCCCTCGAAAGCCTGTGGGCTAGTCACTTCATGTACCAAATGCCGGTCGATATATAACAAGGTGGAACCATCATCGTTCTCCCGCACGACATGTTGTTCCCATACCTTGTCAAACAGAGTCTTACCCATTGGCTTGCTCCTCACAAAGAAATCTCAATAGATGCGCAAAATATAAACTTGCTGCAAGACTAGATAAAAGGATATATTCTTTCGTATATGTTGAGTTTTTTTCATGTCTAACAGTTCTCGTATTCCTTCCCTGAAGGCCCTCCGGACCTTTTCCGTGGTCGGTACGCACCTGAACCTGCGCGCTGCCGCCGCCGAGCTTTTCGTCACCCCGTCCGCTCTTTCGCATCAGATTCGCGGCCTGGAGGCGGCACTGGACCTCAAGCTGTTTACGCGCAACCCCCGAGGACTGACATTGACCGCAAGTGGAAAAGCGTTGCACCCTCATGTATCCAATGCTTTCACCCAACTGGACGATGCCATCCGCGCCATAAAACCCCGACAACGCCCCGGCACCATTACGGTCAGCATGCTTTCCACTTTTGCCATGCGCTGGTTCATCCCCCGGCTGTACCGTTTTCAGAAAAGTCATCCGGATATCAAGGTGCGCATTTCCACATCCATCGAACTCGTTGATTTCGAGCAAGAGGATGTGGATTGCGCCATACGGTCGGGTCAGGGGTCATGGGTCGGCGTTCATGCCCTTCGCCTGTTGGATGAGCAGTTTACCCCGGTTTGCAGCCCTTCCATGCCGACCGGTGACACACCATTAAACCAGCCTTCCGACTTGGTCAGACATACGTTACTGCACTCCAGACTGCGGCCGGACGACTGGCAAGCATGGCTGAGCGCGGAAGGACTTACCGACCTTAAGCCACGCCATGACCAGGAATTTGAAACACGCAACTTCGCTATCGCCGCCGCCATCCGCGGTCTCGGCATAGCCATCATTGACCCGTTGCTGGTACAGGAGGAACTGAAGGACAAGCGGCTGATCCGGCCTTTTGCTCACACCTTGCCAACGACAAGCGCCTACTACCTGGTCTGGCCGACAACCCGTGGGGAGAGTGAGGAGCTGACTGCATTCAGGGTATGGTTGATCAGGGCCTGTGCACACTGATTATGAGCGCGCTGCTGTTGTCCCGAATGAAGCCACTTCGCTCGGAATACCTTGTACAGCATAAAAGTGGCATTTAATCAGCGCTTCTCTCATCGTCTGAGTTTTTCAGAGCCTCTTTAACCCGGCTTAAGGAGTTGTAAATAAATAACATGGCCGTTTATACGCCTGAATATGTGCCAGATTGTCGTGATGCGATTGAACACAATATGAGGTGTAGTTTCTACTACATCTCATATTGTGTGATTGAGCAGCGCGTCAAGATGGTACATAGGCTGGATGGAGAAATGGCCATGTTATTTATTTACAGCTCCTAAGTTTGATTTTAGCGGTATCCGCCTCCGGTCGCGGAGGCTGTAGCGTCGGCGACAGCAATCGCATCACCCGTTCCGCCGTGCGGCGGTAGGCGGTCAACTTGCCGCCATAAATTGTTATCAGGCGAGGATGGCTGGAACTATCACACAAGAGACGGACTTCCCGCGTCCGCCCGGTAAGGCTTCCGTCTTTCTCCGGCAACACGCGCACGCCGGCAAAGCAGCCTGTTACATCGTTTTCACTGGAGGAACGTAATGGATAATGACGGCGATACACTTTCAGTAAATAATTGATTTCATCGTCGCATGGCAGGGGATGGGCAACATCCATCGTACTCACTTCCGTTGTTCCCACCATGGTTTTTCCCTTCCACGGCATGATGAAGACTGCCCGTTCATCGCTCGCCTCGGCATAGACATATACCTCCTGCGATTGTGGGAGAATGATATGGCTTCCCCGAACCAGGCTGATGTGCAATTTCCGGGGCTTGGGTACAATCAAATCCCGTACCTGGTTCACCCATGGGCCAGCGGCATTGACCAGAACTGATGCGTGCGTCCTGCCATCATGGCCCATATCCACTTCCCACTCATCATGCACGCGTTTAACCGATTGCACATGGCATTTGGTCAGAATTTCAGCACCCATTTGCATCGCCGAATCCGCCACGGCCTTTGTTAAGAGCGCATCGTCCGTAGCGGCATCCCAATACTGGAATACGGCGCGCAATCCTTTTCCGGACAAGCCAGGCAGCGTCCGCGCCCAACGATCAGGGGCAATGCGATGAAAATCGTTGCCGCTACCCGCAAGCAGGCGATACAGCATCAACCCTGCCGCTATTTTCCATGGTGCTCTGGTGTTTGTCCTGTAAACAGGAATGTAGAAACGTTCCCTGTGCACCAGTTCCGGTGCAATGCGCAATAATATTTCGCGCTCATGCAATGCCTCACGCACAAGAGAAAACTGCGCTGTTTCCAAATACCGCAAGCCTCCATGGATCAGTTTGCTGGAACGGCTAGAGGTACCCTGGGCGATTTTACCTTGCTCAAGCAGCATGACACGCAAGCCACGCGCCGCCGCCGCTTGCGCCACGCCGCATCCGTGAATACCGCCGCCAATGATTAGCACATCCGTCTTATTCATGTTAAAAGGTATAGAGGTAGATTCCGTCAAGCTCAAGTAAGCATTGACAAAGCGTACCTGATACGTACATTTCCCCGCCCTGAATAAAGAGCGACGCAGCAAGAATAGCTGGCGCTGCCCGAGGAGAGTAATCAGTGGCTAACCATGCATCCGCAGAGAAGCGGGCTCGTCAAAATGTTAAACGGCGCATGATCAATCGTGTGCGGAAAAGTGAAATGCGTACCGCGATCAAAAGTGTTCTCGCTGCTGTAGATGAGGGTAATGCGGATGCTGCCAGTGCAGCGTTGAAGAGTGCTGTTTCCCTGATTGACCGCGCCGGACAGAAGAAGGTGATCCATCGTAACCAGGCTTCCCGCCGTGTCTCACGCCTGACGGTAAAGGTTAAAAATCTTTCCGCCTAGCTTCGTATGCCCCAATTTTAGGGCATACTTTGCAAAAAGGCCGTGCAGTGCAAAGCAACACAGGGAATGGAATTACCACAAGTTATCTGCACTCAACAATCAAGAGAATTAACACAACCCAACAGGTTACTCAGATCAGAATAATTGAGAGCGCCTATCGATGAACCCATTGGCGCCGGGGTAAAGATTCACCCCGGCGCCAGCCGGTCGCACCATAAGGCAGGTTTTCGGGTCAGGGGAGACGTGGCCGATGGATATGATCCAACCGTTTATCCGTCAAACTCCCGAGAAAGGCAATCAAGTCGTTCCGTTCTTTGCGGGTCAGCTTTAGCGGCTGAATCAGGTCGTCCTGATGAGCGTCTTTCGGGTTGCCGCCTTTGTTGTAATGGGCAATCACTTGCTTCATGGTGGAAAAGGCACCGTCGTGCATGAAAAACAGAAGCGCTGCGGAATTATACAATGATGGTGTTTTGAATGCTCCCTTGTCGTCCTTATCATGGGTGACGGCATAGCGGCCAACATCCACTTTTAACGGACCCACTTGCGGAACGCCAATGTTGTGAAAATCATTATCCGTCAACAGCGGCGGGGTGTGGCATTCAATGCATAAAGCCTTGCCCCGAAACAATGCGAAGCCACGTTTCGCGGCCTTGGAAAGCGCTTTTTTATTGCCGTTGACATAGCGCTGGAAGGGCGAATGGCGGGCGATGAGTGTGCGCTCATAGGCGGCGATGGCCCTGGCGATATTTTGCCGCGTGGCCTTCTCGCCAAAAACCTTGTGAAACTCCTTTTTATACGCCGGAATAGCATTGATATTTTTGACAACGACGGCAACGTCTCCACCCATCTCATCGGGTGCCGAAATGGGCCCCATGTGACCGGGCAATGCGCCGGTTTGCTCCTCCAGAGAGGCCGCTCGGCCATCCCAGAACAGCGACGTATAATAAGCGGCATTGATCCATGATGGCGCCCACCGACCCAGCTGGCCTCCCTGACCGAAGGCGCGTGGCGTGTGTCCGCCGCCACCGGCGAAGGGCAGATGGCAGCCGGAGCAACTGATGGAGTTATCTTTGGACAAACGGGTATCAAATGCCAGTTGATGGCCGAGTTTTATTTTCGCCTTGGATTGTAGATTATCAGCCGGAATGGGGACGGGTGGAAGTTTCCAGTCGGATAAATCCTCTGCTTGTCCAACGGATGGAAGTACCAATCCCACCAGTGAAAGCAGTGCGGATGCAAATATAATGCGCGTAAACTGCCTGCTGATGGATAACTTTGTCCTGTTATTTTTCATGTAATTTTCTCCTTTTTATTAAAAATTTTCTGATTCTTTAGCTACGCCTTCCGGCGATACTTCGATCATGCGAGGTCAAAACGGTCAAGGTTCATTACTTTGTTCCACACCGCT
>CAZDWG010000068.1:3168-7290 GCA_964509005.1 uncultured Zetaproteobacteria bacterium | reverse complement strand
CTAAATAGCTGTTTTTGACTGGGAAAAAGCAGTCATTCAATACGGTGGCCAATGATGGTGAGCCAGATTCCACCGAGAATGATGATGGATGAAAGTATAAGGCGCTCGGTAATCATTTCCGCGAGGAAAACGGTGCCGCCCATGGCTGTGAAAACAGGAACCGAGAGCTGAACGACTGCGGCACGGGTGGCCGTGAGCCCTCTGAGGGCCATATACCAGATGGCGTACCCCACGCCTGATGCCAGCGCACCGGATAATACGGCGAGTGCGGCGCCCTCGGCGGATGCATGCATCCAGGGTATGCTTATCAGGCCTGCGACGGCGACCATGGGTAAGGCGCGGACAAAATTTCCCGCTGTATGGATCAGTGCGCCATCGTTTTGTCTTCCCCTCAGAGAATAAATACCCCATGCGGTCCCGGATGTGAGCATCAACGCGGAACCGGCGGGGGAGGGGGCGGAAAGGCCGGGTAGCAACAGGTACACGAGTCCTGCCACGGCCATCATAATTCCCAGCCATTCAATACCACCGGGAGCTTCACCGGAGCGCAATGCTCCAAACACCATGGTTATTTGTACTGCACCAAAGAGAATAAGTGCCCCTGTTCCCGCGCTCAGACTAAGGTAGGCAAAAGAAAAGGTGATGACATAGAGGAACAACATCGAAGCGGATACCCAGTTTCCACATTGTTTCCACGCCACCTGTTTCCGGGAAAGCAGCATAAGGGTCAACAGCGTGATGGCGCCGGAGGCCAGACGGATGACTGAAAAGCTGGCTGCATCAATGCTCAATCCACCAAGAGCCAGGCGGCAAAGCAGGGAATTAGCAGCAAAGGCCAACAGGGCTGCCGCTGTGTAAAGCACGGTCCTGCTGTGATCATGCTCCATCGTAACTGAACTTTCTTTGTGAAACTTTGCGTTCTCTGCGGTGGAGGTATTCTAAGCGCTGGTGTGTTAACAACATTTTGCAGGATCGTTCTCTACGATGGCATTCATGCGCCGGATGATCTCCGGCAACACGTTCATGCGATGGCGATTCAGCCGCATACGCAGCCTTGGCAGATGACGATATTCATCACTATCGTTTTTCGGCCAGTGAAACACCTGCTCAATCCCCTTTTTACCAAGGACATCGGAGAATTCCGCATTGAGGCGATCCAGTGCATCAGGTGAAAGCGGACACAGAACCCGCAATAATACCCATTCGCCTACATAGCGGAAACTATGATAGTTCGTGTAAAAATCGGTAATGTTGCGAACTGCCGATTCGGCACTGTCCGTGTGGTAAAGAAACTTGTGATCATTGCTGCCGATGAGGTGTCCATCCACCAGCCTGCGCATCCAGGAGTGTACCAGCGGTCCCCAGTAATCATCCCCCGGCGCCTCCAGCAAAATCACCGGAATGGGAGGCGTTCTTCCCGTTTGCAGCAGTGTCAGGGTCTCAAAGGCCTCATCGAGCGTGCCAAAACCGCCAGGTGCCAGAATAACGGCGTCGCTTTCCTTGAGGAAAAATAACTTGCGGGTGAAAAAATATTTGCAATAGAAATGGCGCGGAGAGCCATCCACTACGGGGTTGGGAAACTGCTCCATGGGCAGGTTGATGTTGATACCGAAAGACTGCGCCTCGCCAGCCCCTTCATTGGCCGCCTGCATGATGCCTCCGCCACCGCCGGTAATCACCATCATGCCGCTTTCGCGAATGAGGCTGGCGCATTCCCTGGCCTGTATATATTGCGGATGCTCAGGGGAGGTGCGGGCGGAACCGAAGATACAGACCTTGCGTACCGCTTTGTAAGGGGCAAATACGTTCAAACCCTTGCGCAGTTCCTGGATGATGCTGGATATCATTTTCAGGTCAGCCGTGCCATGATTTTCGCTCAACAGTTGCATGATTTCCATAATAACGGCGCGCTTGTATGGATTATCATGCTTAAATGCATCCAGCAGCCCGCGAACGTGTTGCCGGATAGGCGCCGGGAGTTCGGAAACGGCATGGCTCTCCGTCAATTCAATTCTGCCTTTTGGGCTGGATCACGATATCAATACGTCGATTCATGGCCCGTCCTCGCTCGTAATCGTTGCTGGCAATCGGACGTACTTCACCATAACCCAGCGCTTTGAGCCTGCCGCCGCTCATTCCCGCCGCGATCAGAAAATCGCGGACGACTTCCGCGCGCTTAAGTGATAATCTTTGATTGGCCCTTGCATCACCCTGATTATCGGTATGCCCCTCAATGGCAACCTTGCGTTCGGGGTATTGCTCCAGCCCTGTTTTTAAGCGGCGTAACAAATCGAAGTATTTTTTGGCGATTCCTGTTTTTGCAGGCGCGAATTTCAGTGAAGAAAGGCGTATTAACAGTGATCCGTCAAGATTGACCAGAATTTTTACCTCACCCTTTTTGAACAGCTTACGCAATTGTTGCTGGCGCCGCGTTTCAAAGGTTTCCCGTTCCAGTTTGGTACGGAATATCTCCTTGAGGTCGCTCATTTGTTTGCCCTGCACCTTCTCCATTTCGTTGCGCAGGGTGCCCATTTTCTGCTTAAGCTGGCTGGCGCTGAGAAGTTTCAATGCCGTGATTTTATTGTTGTACGCCTGCCGCTCCTGCGTTAAGTCGCTTCTCAGAACATGGATACGTTGTACAAGGGTATGGATATTCTCATCCGAGCTTGCATCGTTTACATCCACATGCATTCCCAGCGCCCGCGCAATTTGAAGGCGCTCTCGCCTCGCCTGCATGACCAGTTGTTCGTAGCTTCCGGGATGCCTGCGCCATTGCCTGATTTGTAGCACCAGTTTGCTTGCGGCATGCGCCAGTTTCAGCCCGAGAGCCGGATGACGCGGCCAGTGCTTGCTTTGCCCGTCCTTATAGGCAAGAGCCATGGCCAGCCACTTTCTGGCTGCCACATAGGATTGAGGAGCATAGCGCTCGGCGCCTGCTCTGGATGCCTTGAGCAGGGCCGCATCTGTTTTATCCAATAAAGACGGCAGTCTGGCGTCCAATATGGATTTGAATGCGCTTTTCGCGCTGACCGCGAGTTCCACGCTCCGGTTCAGCTCCCCGCGTCCGAATGCCTGTATCAATGCGTGCAGACGGTTTTCCGCGGCATTCAACCCGGCGTAAGGGATGACGCCTGTCGCTTCCGTTGCCGCCTGTTCAAGCTGCAACACCCCTTTGTATTTCGATCTGAACGTCCGTGCCTGTGCGCGGGCGCTGGCCAGCATAGTCTCAGCCGCTTGCAGACTTTCCTGACGGGCCTTCGTATCGTGGTTTCTATCCGCGACCAGAGCCGCGCCGAGGACGGCTTGAGCGCGGACCATCGCCGCCGGTGCAAAACGGCTATTCGGGCTATTCGCGAAGGATTCCATATCATGCGTGAGCGATTCCAGCGATGCATCTGCCGCCAACAACCGCAACGGCAGAAAAATGAGCAGCATAAAAATTAAAAAGAATCGTTTAACCAAGGCTTAACATCCGGTCGAGCGAAATTTTAGCCCAACGTTTATCCTCATCGGCAACCCTGACTCGGTTACTTACACGCCCCTCACTAACACCAAGCAATGCGCTATAAAGATGTTGCGGGTCGGTGCGGAACATGGTGGAGCACATACTTACCGTGGGTGAAAGGAAATAAATTGGATGATTCGGGTTGCGCAATCGCAGGCGGTTCACCAGATTCAGTTCCGTACCGATGGCAAAAGCCTGTCCGGGGGAGGCATGGGCCACATGCTGGATGATGGCTTCGGTGGAACCCGTGAAATCAGCCGTTTCACATACCGCACGCGAGCATTCCGGATGGGCGAGTATTTCAATGCCCGGATGCTGCTTGCGCATCATCAGGGCATGTTCCAGTTTGAACAACTGGTGCACCGAACAGAATCCTTTCCACAGGATTAAACGCGCGCTGGCAATGGACTCCGGTGTATTGCCGCCCATCCTCTGGTCCGGATTCCAGAAAATCATGTCGCTTTCGGGTATGCCCATGGCCAGGGCCGTGTTTTCGCCCAGATGCTGGTCCGGAAAAAAGAGTATCTTCTGACGATTGCTCCATGCCCATTCCATGATACGGCGGGCATTGCTTGATGTGCAGACGATACCGCCATGCTCGCCGCAAAAAGCCTTTA
>CAZDWG010000068.1:0-3068 GCA_964509005.1 uncultured Zetaproteobacteria bacterium | reverse complement strand
TCAGTGCTTGCGGCATGCTGCGCCAGTTTCAGTGAATCGCCGGACACATCGGCAAAGGCGAACACCTCCTCGCGCTGATAGTGGTGGCCCAGGATCAGCACCTGATCGCCCAGGCGGGCGCGCAACTGCCGAATGTCTTCCAGAAGATCGCTCTCGGGCGTGTCGTAAAGCTCCTGCATCAATGCGTTACTGTTCATAAGGGGAAGTGTCGAAGCGAGTCCCGGCGATGTCAATGTCGCGTGACGGGAGGTGTGGGCCTGAACTTTTGCAGGGGTGCTCCCGGTGAAGAGTCCCTCCGTGCAAGATAAATGTCCGTCAATTCCCGCAAGGCATCATCGAAGGTGTTGTTCACAATGCAAAATTTAGCCGCATGGGCATGCACCATTTCATCCGCCGCGGCGTGGGTTCGGCGCTCAATAACTTCAGCATTATCCTGCCCCCGATTGATCAAACGCTTCCGCAAAACATCCATGGAAGGAGGAAGAATAAAGATACGGCAGGCATCCGGACATTTTTCAGCGACTTGCGCCGCTCCTTGCCAATCAATCTCCAGCAACACGTCAAAACCATTGACCCGCAGGGATTCAACATCGGCAGCGTGTGTTCCATACCAGTATCCATGCACCAGGGCACATTCAAGAAAGGCATCGGCTTGCCTTTCGGACTCAAACGCCTCCGCGGAAAGGAAGACATAATCCTTCCCGTGCTTTTCCCCCGGTCGGGGCGGCCGCGTCGTGGCCGAAATACTTAGTCTGAGTTTCGGGCATTGCTTGAGCAGGGCTGCGCAGAGGCTGGTTTTTCCGCTGCCGGAAGGTCCGGAAACGATGAACAGCGCACCCCTCTTGTTTTGTGTCACGGGGATGATGTCCGCCCGGTCAGGTTGTTGTATTTGGTCAATAATTCCTCTTGCGATTCCACCATGTCCGGGTCGTGGGGGATACAGTCTACCGGGCATATCTTCTGGCACTGCGGCTCGTCGAAATGTCCAACACATTCGGTACATAGGTTCGGATCTATTTCATAGATTTCATCACCCTCGGAGATTGCGTTATTGGGGCATTCCGGTTCGCAAACATCACAATTGATACATTCATCGGTAATCATTAAAGCCATATATTATGTTCCTCCTTGTTCCACCCTGCATCCACATTCAATGTCGGTTCCTGGGTTCCATGACTGAAGCCGCGGCCACTTCGCGGTCCATATCTCCATTTTTCAGTTTGCTACGATATTCCTTCAACGCCGTGGCTACCTTGCCTTGCAGCAGATACAGGGCGAGGAAGTTGGGAAACGCCATGGCCAGCAACAGTAAATCGCTAAAATCGAGAATGTTACCGGCGCTGACCAGGCTGGCCAGCACGATGACCATGACAAACAGGATGCGATAGACCATCGAATAGCGTTCGCCAAAGATGTAAGTCCAGCAGCGTTCACCATAATAGGACCAGGAAATCATGGTCGAATAGGCAAACAATACAACAGATATGGAAAGAATGACCGGAAACCACGACAGAACCGAGCCGAAGGCAACGGCAGTCAGCGCAGCCCCCTTGCTGGCTTCCACCAGATGGTGATATTGCGGCGCATCCCATACGCCCGTCAACACAATGACCAGCGCGGTCATGGTGCAAATTACGATGGTATCAATAAACGGTTCGTACAGCGCCACGAAACCCTGCCGGATGGGGTAGCGCACGGATGCCGCCGAATGCGCGATGGCCGCGGAACCGATACCTGCCTCGCTGGAAAACGCAGCACGTTGAAAACCAACCACCAGCACGCCGACGAAACCTCCGGCCACGGATGTGGCCGAGAAGGCATCGTGTATAATATCAATCATCGCAGCGGGGATATCGGCGATGTGCGAAAGTATGATGTACAGGCATGCGGAGACGTAGATGAATACCATGGTCGGCACAATGGCCTCGGCTGCATGTGCGATGGAGCGGATACCGCCGATAATAACCAGCGCTACCGCGCCACCCATGAATACACCGAACACCCACGGGTAGGTGCCGAAGAACGGCAACACATCCTGTACCGCTCCCAGAGCTTGTGATACCTGGAAAGCATTGCCGCCACCCATAGAGGCGCCAACGCAGAATACGGCAAACAACAGGGCCAGCCCCTTGCCCAGCCTTGCCCAGCCCCGTTCGGCAAAGCCTTTGGACAGGTATTCCATGGCACCGCCCAACACATGCCCGTCCGGGCGGAACTCGCGGTACATCTGGGCCAGTGTCACCTCGGTGAATTTGGAGGTCATACCGAAGAAACCGGCAACAATCATCCATAAGGTCGCGCCGGGTCCACCGATGCTGATGGCAATGGCCACGCCGGCAATGTTGCCCAGCCCGACCGTGGCGGAGAGTGCCGCCGACAGCGCCTGAAAAGGCGTGACCTCGCCTTTATCCTCAGGCGACTGGTAACGCCCGCGAATAACCTGATAGGCATGTCCCATCATGCGCAGATTGACGAAGCCGAAGCGTAGCGTCAGATAGACCGCGCCAACCACCAGCCAGCCAACAATGAATGGCATCTTTGCCTCACCCGGCATGACATCAAAAAACAGTACGGAAGCCAGTGCCCCGTTAATGGAAGTGAAAAAGTCGTTCAGCCCTGTCGGTGCGGCAAGCGCCAGTTGTGACGCGCCCAAAAGCATTGCGGTGAGCAGAACCAGTTTGTATGGTATCTTCATGGTAGCCTCTCCATATCAACGTCTGCCTTCAGAACGTACCTCCGTTCCAGCCCCACATATGTCGTTCCGGACCGGAAAACTCGATATAAACCCGCCCCGGCTCAATGCCCAGTTCCGTTCGCATAAGTTCGCATAAGGCTTGTGAAAAAGAGCGGGTCCGCGCTTCCGGCAAGCCGAGGCTTTTCAGTTGCAGGTAGGCCAGCGGCGCACCGTTGCCAGCAAAGAACATGGTATTGCCGGAATCAAGATTGACCATCACATAGGATTCCGGTTTTTCCAGCATGGATGCCGCAGTTTGCGATGCTTTCTTCAGCAACGTCTGTTGTTGACTATCGTTCATGACCACATTGGTACGGATATTTAGATAAGGCAT
>CAZDWG010000067.1:0-7366 GCA_964509005.1 uncultured Zetaproteobacteria bacterium | reverse complement strand
CCAAGGAAGGAGACCGTAGCCATGCATACGGATGACCGACGAGGGATTCGGTGCGAACAAAGGAACAAGCAAGGGCATGGCAGCATTTATGAATAATCCAGGCTAGTTACACCTCAAGGATAACATGCCAATTGAAAGGCCAAATAAATTTGAAGATTAGAGCATTAGATCCATTAGCAACAAAAGAAACACTACAGGACGGCAAGACGCAAAAGGATGCTCAATATTTTGAGACCGTGATCATCGGTACAGGGTTTTCAGGGTTGCTAGCGGCGATACGTTTACAAAAAAAGAATTTTAATGATTTTGTCTTGTTGGAAAGAGGCTCTGATTTGGGCGGAACCTGGCGGGACAACTCGTACCCTGGAGCCGAGGTGGATGTTCCAACCGGCTTGTATTCTGTTTCCTTTATTCCTTATAAATTCAAGAAAAGATATTCCCCGCAAAGCGAATTGCTCGAATATACGAACTACATTATAGATAAGTTTGATATAAGAAAATACACCAAAACAAACCAGACAGTCACAAAGCTGACTTATAATGAAGGCAAATTTTTGTGGCATGTTGAGACCGAGTCGGGTGAGAGGTATATCGCTCGCTTTATTATCGATACCAGCGGTGTATTAGCCAATCCACATATTCCTGATATTCAAGGAGCGGAAACTTTTCAAGGGGTAAAATTCCACACAGCACAGTGGGATCATAGTGTCTCTTATGAAGGAAAACGTGTTGGGGTTATTGGCTCGGGATGTTCAGCGGCTCAGGTCGTTCCAGCCATTGCAAGCAAGGTCGGCAGGTTAACATTATTTATGGGCAAGGCTCAGTGGATAATTCCACGTTCAGATAGGCATTTCAGCTCTGTAGAGCGTTTCATTCGATATCTGCCGGGAATACGGCATCTCAACCGTTTTATCGTTTTTAGTTATCATGAAGTGAGATTTGTTGCGTTTCGCCGCTATCGATTGACTTCAAAACTCAGTAAGTTCATTAAAAGGCTATATCGAAAAGAACTAAAAAAGAATCTTGAAAAATATATTCATGACGATGTGTTACGCCAACATATGATGCCTGATTATGAATTGGGCTGCAGACGTGTCATACCGACAAATTCTTTCCTCCCTGCCCTTTCCCGAGAAAATGTTGATGTTGATATCAGCGGGATAGAAAGTATAACGCCTACAGGGATTAAAACAAAAGAAGGTAAAGACATACCCTTGGATATCATTGTCTATGCCACGGGATTTTATGCTTATTCAAATATGAAAAAGGCACTCTCGTTTCAGGTGTATGGCATGGGTGGTCGAAACCTTAACAGTGAATGGGAAACAGAGGTTGTCTCTTATAAGGGCATCATCGTTTCAGGTTACCCTAACTATTTCAAAGTAAACGGCCCAAACACCGGCACAGGCCATAGTTCACAATTATGTTATATGGAAGCCATGACCCATTATACGGTTAAAGCTATTTGTGCAATAAAACGAGACAAAAGCATCAAAGCCATCGATGCTAAACACCATCTTCAGACTGAGTACGTTGCAAAAATGAGACAACAGATGAACAAAACGGTTTGGCAAGATGGTAGTTGTACAGCATTTTATAGAAAAAACATGACCGGTGAAGTTACCAGTCTGTCACCGGAACCAGTGGTCAGGTTTATCTTTTCACGTAGGTGGTTTCGCTTGAGTGATTATAATTTATTAAAGTGAAGTAGCGCGCTGGCTTCTCGCCAGCAATGAGGTGTCGTACCAGTTACTCATATCGTCATATATCTCGCCCTTTAGAATGTAGTAAGGCGATTTATAGTAAATCATCACATCATGGAACGGATCGGTTAGAATCTTGCAGAACCAGACCAGTCCGGCCTGAACGCCCATGATAAAAAACAAATGGATGGTTCTGAACATGAGCGCACCAACCGCTACGACCAGCCACAGTATGGAGAGGTTATGCAGAAGTCCCCGCGCCTGATCGCTTGCGTCGAAAGCGCCGAAAAAGGAGGGGTCGAAATACAAGGCAGCGGAAGCGAGAACCCATACAGACAACAGCACGAGCTTTCGGCCAAGATTATACCCTACCTTGATGCTTTCCTTGTAATCATGCGTTGCTTCATTGACTTCATCATAGGTCTTTGGTTCAAAGAAAAAGTGCCCGGCCTGACGTAACAACATACCCGTTAGCCAGCCAAAAATAACGGCTGCTACAGGATCAAGGAAAATCGTGACATAACTGATAATGAAACAAATCGAACTGGCGAGATGTAAAAACTGATTGATGCGATTATGATGGTAATAACGGTGATCATCCCAGCGCTGCTGGCGAAGCTCCTTCATGAATCCCATGGCGTTTTACCCCCCGTTGGTTGTGTTCAAGTTCATGCAAGCAACTCAGTGTGCAGCACGGTACATGCTTAATGTGTCAGTTTGATGACAAATATGATGACTTCTTGCGAAGTCATCAGGGCACCCATGAATGGGCGCGTCAATCAATGAAATAGAGGTGGTTTGACTTGATAAGGGATGTGAAAATGGGCTAACAGGATCGGTACAGTAGAGCTTCGCCCATTTTTATTCGGCACCCGTGGTGAATGGATTCACAGCAAGCATAGTGTGACGTTGCGAACATAATAATGGTCGACCCATGCTGAAAATAGCCTATTTCCTCACCTTTGTGGTAACTGGCCCGACACGCCAGTCTGTTGGGGCCGCGATAACGCAAATCCAGGGCATGTTCCAGACAGTGAAACTTCATGCTGGCGACCAGAATGGCCGCCACTGGCACCAAAACGATACCGTGGTCGAGGTGCCCCATATCCAGTGACAGAATGGCCCGCTCATTCTTGCAATACAGTTTCTCAATGCGCTTGAGTGCAATGGGATTCACGTTCCATGTGTCGCCGGAGATGTAATGAACCTCATGTACATCGCAGGCAACCGGTGCGTGGAAACGGTGGTACATACTCGACTTCAAACGTAGCGTGACATAGGTCCCGTTGCGATACTTGGCCTGCATAACCTCATCCGGCATTAAATCTCCGAGATCGTACGGGAACCCCTTGGCTTGATATACCGTTGTGCCATTGATTTTGCCACACGCTCCGACAATGGCATCGCACGGGCTGACAACCACTGGTTCTCTACCATCAATCGGGCGCGCCCCTTTTTTCAGACGACGGACAAAACAATCGTGCAGGCTGGAAAACGTTTGTTCTTCGGCTTCGGAAAGATCCAGATCGTCGGCGAAGATACGCCACACGGCAATCGACATCCGGGTTAAACGCGGGCTCTCAATACGACTGAACCAGCCCATCCATAGTGTTAGCCATCGGCGCGGGATTCGGTTGGTGAGCAAGAAATTCAACTGTTCCCACTGCGTAAGAATTCTCATGTGTAGCTATGCGGTAAACCCATGTCGAGCAGGAACTGGCGCATAATGGGTTCCGCCTGATAATCCTGGCTGCGCTGTATGGCATGCTTCCGCATATCTGGACGGTTCTCCGCATGTTCAAAAAAGCTGATGATTTGCTCGCCCATCTCTTTGATATCTTTTGCCAGATAGCCACTCTTCCCGTGTTCAATCATATCCTTTGGTCCCTTGCAGTTATAGGCGACGACCGGCATGCCATAGGTAAAAGCCTCAAGCACCACATTGCCGAATGTGTCAAAACGGGATGGGAATACAAGGATATCCAGGCCGGCATACAGCATTGTCATGCGTGCTTTATCCACCCAGCCGAGGAACAGTGCATCCGGTAAGGCTTCCTTCAACTTCGCCTCCGCGGGCCCGGTTCCGGCAATGACGAGCCTTACATCCGGAATGGATTGGCGGATGATGGATACGATGCCGGGGAAATCGAACAATCCTTTCTCCCTGCCCAGGCGACCGGCGTAGAGCAATATCGGCGTATCATCCGTCGCGTCGCTAAACAACTCGTTTTTTCTGATCGGCTGAATTTCGGCATTGCGCGGTTGCGTATGATGGGCAGTCGAAAACACCTTATCTTCATCCAGTTGCATCTGGTGGCCGGTCAACCAGCCTCGATGTTCCTGATTGAGTACAAACACCCCCGCGTACTGGCGATAAAAGAAACGCAGCAAGCGGCGAATACGGCTCCGTTCATGCTGCGTCAAATCGGTATTGTCCTTGATAAAATCAATCCAGTCGGTATGCATAAAGAAATACGCGGGTACATTGAACATGTGTTTAATGAGCAATGACAGCAGCGCCATGGGCCCTTCTGTGGAGCAAACGATGCGATCATAGCCGCCCTCGTAAAAAATACGGGTTACTTGCATAAAGTCCGGGATACGAAATTCCTGTTCACCAAAATCCGTAACTGAAAAACTGGTCAGAGGGCGTACCACGTGCAAATGCGGCTCTTCTTCGACATCGGCATGGCAAATCAGAAAATCAATGGGTAAATCAGCGCGTTGTATTTCCCGGAGTTTGGCGCTCAATGAACTGGATACGCCGTTCTTGTCGCGTAGTGTGTCGGTTAAATACAGTGCTCGCCCAGGGTGGCGGTTACTGTCGATATAATGGGCAAAATCATTCAGAAAGCGCCGGTTTTGATACAATAAGCGGGTGCTGGCAAGGCTCGTGCCGAGCAATACAATACTGACCAGTACGGGGAAGGACAGGCTGTCCAAAAGTTTGCTGATATTCACATCGCTCAAGCCGGGATGACTGCTGTCGCTGCCAAAGGCCAGTGCCGTCAACTGGCTGGGAACCTCAAACTTGCGGGCTATCTCCTCGGTGGAAAAGCTCTCCAGCTTATTATCCACGCTGACCAGCGATGAGTTTTTCAGACGGGTAATAATCAAGCGATTCAATTCCGCGAACAGTTCCGGTACGGCATGGTTGACGGTATTGATGAAGGTTTCGGGAGATTGTTGTTTGCTGTCGGCAATTTGTTCAAGGTAGTGGATGCAAAAACGATAATCCTTCCTGGTTTTCCATTTAACCAGCCTGCTGACTTTTTTGCCCTGCAGGGCATCGTGAATAGCATCAAAGAATTTCTGCGTATTTTTATGCTTTTGCATTTCCAGCAATAAATTGCTGATCGCCAGGCAAGCCAGCTTGTCGGATGTTTCGCCACGATGGAACGCAATCCGTAGCAATCCGGGATCTTTCATATGCGTGGCCACCTGTGAGAAATAGTCCAGCAATGCAATATTCAGTTTCTGATTCTCCAGTACATGGCCGAACGGTACGATGCGCCCGGCACGAATGGCCTCCAGAGCGAGGTCAGGCGCTCGGGCCGATTTGAGTCTTTGTTTCAGATCGGGCACATGTAACCATGATCCGCACTGGCCTGCAAAAATGCCCATATGATCGTCCGAGCCGCCCGTCAGCACTTTGGCCCTGTCGGGATCGACAGCGAAATCGGATGGCTCCAGATGATGTTTTTTTGCATAAGCACGAATCTTTTCGGCGGTCAGGCCGTTGATCCAGTTAAGCGTTAGCACGCTCTGCCACTGGTCTCGCTGCCCGTTCAATATTTCAAAACGCTGAAACAGGACGGCCAGTTTCTCGAATAGTTCCAGATCAATATGCTCGTTGCGCGTATAAAAATACATTGGGTGCGGCAGAATGACGGGAATGTCATGAGCTGCGGCATAACGCAGAAACTGATAAATATCGCTGCGTTTTTTATTCAGGATCATTTCCTGATCAGGCGAAAAGCCATAGGTAAGCACATGCACAAACAGGTTATACTCAGGGAAATGACAGGTGAACTCCGCGCCGGTCAGTACATGTTGACCCTCGGCCATGAGTTCCCAACATGATCTGGCATTATTGTGATTGGTAACGGTTATGACATCGCAATGATTGCGTTGCAGGCACTGCACCAGTTTTTTGGTTTTTAGCCATGTTTCCGGCAATCCCAGAATGCGGCCCCACAGTTCATCGGGCACATTGCTGTTCATGTCGTGACAGTGCAAATCCACTTTCAGGCAATCGTTCAAGTCGATGCCCTGTAAGGTCTGCTCCAGATATTGATTGAGTTCCTGCTGTAGCGATTGCCGGAAGTCGCTGATCCCCCCGTTTTGAAAAAGGTCAATCATGCGGTCACTGCTCCCTGATCGCATGCGCTGGCAATGTCGCGGACAGCGGTCCACGACATAGTCTGGCCAGCACAGGCCAACGTGCCGCGATCATTTCTCTGAGTATTTGTTTCCTGATGGCCTGATTGGTCAGCTTTGAACTTTGCCACCACCAGCCGTCCCGTAACATTTTTCCCGCAGCGGTGACGAATCGTTCCATTACCCGCGTAAAATCCTCGTCGGTGAAATTATGGCTCATGATGATGCGCCCACTACCAACCCAGCTTAAGGTGAGCCCTTCAGCGCGCAAATAATATTGAAACATCCAGTTATAGCGTGATGGTCGGGTATACAGAATCGTCCACACCGAAACCATATTCACGATGCGCACGGGTAAATCGGCTTGTGCAAGACGCTCATTCAGGGTCTGTACCCGATGGTCCCACAAGGTATCCTGTTGCTGGTACATGCGCTGATATTCAGGCTGTTCGATACGCCGTAAAAACTCGTGCATGGCCGCCATCACATAGGGGTGTGCATTGAACGTACCGCGGGCGAAAGATATCTGTAACGGTTTATCGTCCCTGAACCGTTTCATCAGTTTGTGGCTGCCGCACAATACCCCTACAGGTAATCCGCCCCCGAGGGTCTTTCCGTAGGTCACCATATCGGCCTGAATGCCATAATATTCCTGGGCGCCGCGATAGGCCAATCGGAATCCGGCGAAGACTTCATCGAAAATCAGCACTATTGAGCGCCGGGTACACACGTCGCGTACCTTTTGTAGCCAGCGTGTATAGGCTTTCCGGTCAAATGCCGCGGCGCGGTCGCTGTTTACCAGCGCCGTGTCACTGTAGGCGCCTGCATTGGGGTGCAGTGCCTGCAACGGGTTGACGAGTACGCAGGCAATATCGCTGCGCGTTTCGAGCACCTTCAACGTGGCTTCGCTCATATCGCTCAAGGTATAAACATCATTTATCTTGCGTTGGTTGCCTATGCCCGGCTGTACGCCGTCCCACCATCCGTGGTAGGCCCCGCACAGCCGGACAAGATGACGCTTCCCGGTGTGATAACGGGCCATCCGCACGGCCTGCATGACCGCTTCCGTGCCGGACATATGAAAAGACACCTCATCCAGCCCGGAAATCTTTTTCAGCTTTTCAACATTTTTTCGTATGAGCGGATGATAAGGACCCAAAACCGGACCAAGCTTTTTCACCTTTACCCAGGCACTTTCCATGCAGTCTTTGTAGAAATCATAACCGAACACATTCACGCCATAAGATCCGGTCAGGTCATAGCTCCAGTTACCATCCATATCC
>CAZDWG010000066.1:0-7406 GCA_964509005.1 uncultured Zetaproteobacteria bacterium | reverse complement strand
GAACAACAGATTCTCTCTGCCTTTGATTCATGCTTCCTCCTTTGAAATAAAAAAAGGGGAAGCTCCCTGTCAGGGGAATTGCTTTCCCTTAGGGTGATGTGACGGATTTAACCGCCGGGTTGAATTACTTGTCAGCGTTCTTGTGGAACATGATCCTGACCTCGTTTGCCACGATCTGAAGAGTGGTGATCTTGCTACCATCCTTCTCGTAGGTGCTCGTAGTCAGATGACCATGTACAAGGATTTTATCACCTTGCACGACATTGCGCTCAATGAACTTCGCAGTTCCGTTGTGCGCTACTACACCGTACCAGTGCGTTTCCTTGACTTCTGAACCATCTTTCTTCTTGAAGCTGATGTTCTCAGCCAATGAAAAGGACATAAAATTACCCTTCTCGTTCATTTTGATGCTTGCAACATTTCCTTCAATAAATACCTGGTTCATTGTAATACTCCTTTTTTTACTTAAAATTCCATGCGGATTACTCCGTCATGGTTTTTGCTCCGGAAACCGGATACAAACCTGGATGCGCTTCGCCCGTGAGAATCAAAAAAGTTCAGACTGAACTTTTTTCCTCTGGGAAATGCATTAAATGATTATTGTTAATGATGCTCGCAGAAATTCCGGCATTCCGGGGCTAAACCATGGATAGAAACCCATAGCACTCTAACGAACATTGTGATTTTCGCATGTCCCCGGAAACGTATCCCCGGAAAAGACATGACCAGATAGTGAGGTCCATGCATCTATCACTGTAACCTATGACGTCCATCGCTAGCCGATAAACCACCGTCCCAGACAGATACACTTCATTTTCGTATGCACAACGACTCTGCCTCCACCGGGCAATCGTCAGCTAGATGACGATCCGTAGGATCCCGTTGTGCATTTTCTTGTTAAAATGTCTTGTATCAAAAAACATACAAGACATTACGCGTCCTTTGTTTGAAGTGTCGGGATCGCTCTTTAACCGACTCACTGCATCCAAACGTATCTGGATGGTTGCGCTACTCAAATTGCGAGTGCCAGCATAGTTCACCAACGCTTTTTGCACAAAAATAATCGCATCCAAACGTATCTGGATGGTTGCCTGAATTAACACCGATGGCAGGGCAACGCTTTTGCTTCTTGAACAGGTGAGGAATAAATATTGACCTTTAGCAACGAATGCCAAAGAAGGTACACTCTCCTGCCAATCCACTACCTCAGTTCCAAACGTATCTGGACACATGCACATCTTCGAACGTATCCGAAGATTGAGGCTTATGGTCAATGCTCAAACGTATCTGAACGGAAAACCGCGTGCTAGTGATGAGGGGAGCATAGCAGGCCTGGATTCCACTGTATGGAAACCTAAAAAAGTTCAGACTGAACTTTTTTAGGTTTCCATACAGTGGAAGAAATCTCCGATTTAACCACACGGTCATCCACGGAGCCGTCCACATGAGGATAAGCAGGCGTAGCCCCAAGCGTAGCCTGCCCGATTGTGGGCGGGTCGGTGGATGACTGGCCGAAGGCCAGAGTGTGGGCAAATCGGATATTTTTGCGGCGACAGCCGCACTCTTTTTGCTTCTCATGGCAATCATGCTTCCACCTCCGACAGGCTACCTCACGGCGCTTCGCTTGCTAGTTCGCCATCTTCGTTGATACCGTTTTGATCTCCCCTCCCGTCCCCTCCGGGGAAGCGCGCATTGCGGGTCCCTTCGGCTTCCCGCAATGCGCAGATTACGAAAATCATTATGTAGATCGACTTGTCGTTCCTCCGCGCTTGTGCTATTCCTTCGTTGCACTACGGAATACACAAGCGCGGAAACCCTAAACCCATGAATAGCCGCATTCTGCGGCAATTTTTCGGCGGCTCAATGCAATGGGTGCAGGCTTCACCGTGCATCCATTGCACAAGTTGAAATTCAAGTTGAATTTCCAGCCTCCACATCTCCCATCCCAACCTTCCCGCACGGGAAGGGGTAACCATGCATTCGCCTCCGGCAGGCGGACTCATGGCGCTTCGCTTGCCAGTCCACCACCTTCGGATACCCCTTGTTTTGCCACACTCGGGCCTTCGGCCAGTCACCCACCGACCCGCCCACAATCGGGTAGGCTACGCTTGGGGCTACGCCTGCTTATCCTCATGTGGACGGCTCCGTGGATGACCGTGTGGGCAAGTATTAAAACCAGAAAAAACATCAGAACAAAAATAAAATAGGTTATCAGACAAATAATGGTCCGCAGATTAAGGTGCGCACATGGATAAAAACGTGGATATTAAAAAAGAGATGCGACAGGAAATCGAGGAAATTCGTCTATTGAAAAAAAAGATGAGCTACCGCTCATACAAAATACGGCAGAGCCGTCTCGATAAATACAGGCTTGAAATAGAATACCTACGCCATGAGCTGAAGTCGCCTGTTAATGAAATATGGCTGTGGATCAGGAGAAAACATCATTTGAATATCAGTATTGATGCTATTTTTGAGCGGCTGCACCACTGGGAGAAAGAACATGAGCCTGAGTAAACTAAAACAGTACAGGGGTGGCGTTTATACGTCGAAGCATGTGAAATTGATTGCCGGAGCACAACAAAAACATAACGCGCTGGCTACACGCATTGTCTACGCAGCAGGACTGCGAGAATGTGAGCTTTTATCCCTACTTCCCGCTAGCGAACGCCCTACATCTTCCGGAATTAACTGGCTGCCGGAACGATTCCTCGGACGCACAGGCGTCCGCTACACCGTAAGTAACCGCCATGGGCTGATGCATGAAGTGATGATACCGAGCGATCTAGCCACCCAGTTGGAAATGCTGCGACTTGATATGTCCGTAACAGTCAGGTACCGAGATGCGTTATATGAAAAATACTACGGCATAGGTGCGGGGCGCGCATGGGGGATTTCGTGCAGCAACGCATCCCGAAGGATATTGGGATGGGCTGGTGGCCCATCCATGCTGCGCGATACCTACGCCGTCATGCGCATACGGGAATTGCAGGGAAAGGGCCTTAGATATAGATATGCTTTTATCGTGCGCAGTCAGGAAATGGGGTACCTGAGACCGCGCGATCGAACAACATGGAAAAGTACACAACCTGACATCAATGATAACCCATCCGGAATTATTGATGATTGTGAGTCCGGTGATGGTAGATACAGGGGAGCAAGCCGCCTCGATAAATACAGAGAGGAAATTGAATATATTCGCTATGAGCTGAAATCGCCTGTGAATGAAATTCATATGTGGCTACGGCAGAAACATCATTTAAAAGTCGGGCTGCAAACGATTAGTGACCGGTTAAATAAATGGAAAGAACAGGCCACCGATCATGCATAGCAGGCTTACTTCATCATTGCCGTGGATGTTGGTTCTTGGCGGAACATTTATCATTCAATATCACTCTATTTATTTCTGGTCGGTAAATGTTGACCGGCATATCGGATGGGCATGGAGCCTGATGATTGAAGCGTCCGGACTGTGGCTCTGGTATCAACCGGGTATAGCAAAACGCATGCTCGGCCTGGCAACAAGTATCCTCTTACTGGCAGGGCCGTTGTATCAAATTACTACTCCGGCGCTCGATTCCTATGCGCATGAACAAGCGTTAAATGCGCAATCCGCGCAGACCGCGCATGCCGCGCATGCGCAGGTGCGCATTTTGCGCGCAGAGATTGCGCAGGATGCGCAACTTGTGCGCACCTATGCGCAGAACAGCCAGAAACGAACAGGCTGGTTACATGCTATTCAAGACATCCAAAAGCGTATGGATAATGCCCGGAAGCAACTGCATGACATACAAATGAATAACCCGCAATCTGTTGATAGCAAAGGCTTTCGCCTGTTCCTTCTTGTGCTTTTACAAGCGGCTGGCTTGATACTGGTGCAAGTTTCAAACGTCCTGGCAATCACCCATATTTCGGGCCGCGCACAGGCGCGCATTCCGGATGCGCAGGTATGCGCAGTGGATGCGCAGCCTGCGCGCAAAGAGCTTCATGACGTTCATATTCATGAACAAAAAGAGGATGCCGCGCAACCCGCGCACATGGAATGCGCGGTCGATGCGCAGCATGCGCAGTTTATGCGCATAGGTGCGCACATGGAGGAAAAGAAACCTCCGCCGAAAGAAATTGAGAACGAGCCGCGCATACCTGCGCATCCGGAATGCGCAAATATGTACAGCCTTGCGGAACAAGTGCGTGGGTGGATGGATACGGAAGGATTGAGCATTGCGCAAGCAGCCATCGCAATAGGCGTCGGTCGCCAAAATCTGTCCTATCTAATCAATTGGCAACAGGAAGGCGACCGCAAGCCATCTCGTGATGGCTTTGAGCGAATGTGTAATAAAATGGCCCAGACACATTTAGAAACAGTCAACGGAGTTAGAATATGAATATGATCAGCAAAATCGCCCGCGCTCTGGGCTGCGACCACTCATCCACGAATGCGCGGAAAATACAGGACATCAGCGGCAGAGGCAGTATGGACACTATCCGGAAGCACTTGGCCACGATTCGTGATGAAGCACAGAACGCATGCAAGGAACAGGAAAACACGGACATCCCCGCTCCACCACAAAAAACTATGGATGCGCTATGGGCGGCGGCGCATACAGGTTAGAAACACTGAATGGATGATTAAAGGAGGTCTTGTGAAATTATTTGTTGGAATACTAATTGGTGGTGTGGCCGCTGTTGCGAGTCCCTATGCCGCTGTTTGGTTCGAAAAAGCATGGATATGGATGCAAATCCATGCTCCAGCTATGGTTCATGCTGTACTGGGCATGATCAATTAATCGCCTCGGCGAAAAGGAGAATGAAATGAAGAAAATAACACGGTTAACAATGTCTGTTGTGGTAGGTGGTCTTTTGCTGGCATCCGGTGGATGCACGAGCAAAACCACAGCTTACAGCATGGCACAGGATGAGGCGAAAGTTGCTCAATTAAAGGCCAATGCAGAGAAACAGCGGGAAGACGTTGCCCAAAAGAAATTACAAACAGAAATTGCTAAAACACCGGATTGGGCTGTCAACCCGCCGCGAGCTGATGCAACCGGCATGTACGCCGTCGGATCGGCGGACAGTAGCTCGCTCCGTCTGTCCATCGCGCAAGCCAGGCTCCGGGCAGAGTTCGGGCTGGCTAAGTTGTACAAGAAGGAGCTGACCGGCAGCGAACGCGACTTTCAACGAGATTCGGGTGGCGACGCATTGAGGGTTCGGTACCAAAGTTTGATTGATGAGCTCGTGAAGGCATCCATCGTTGGTGAAGAAACGATCAAGCAGAAAACACAGGCTATCAACGGCAGAGCCTATGCGTGGGTACTGATGAAACTGCCTTACGATGAGTTTAACACAGTGCTGAAGGAACAGCGGATGCAGAGCCGGGATAAGACGATCAGAAATGCCTTTGACGATCTGGAACGCAGGCTGGATAAGCAGCGTAAGCAGAATATCGAGAACGCGCAGATTAAACACAAAATGACCATGGACGAAATGCGCCAGCGCAACGAAATGATGCTAAAAGATCAAAAAGCGACGGAACTCAAGAGTACGACCGTTGGGTTAAATACCGGCAAGAATGCTGTCAAGGAAAAATCCGGCAAACATGCAGAAGTCACGGCTATCCATGTTTCAGGCAAATAGTAGCGGTAGCGCGCGTGGCGGGAGAATTGCCCGCCACGCCATGATTGTCATCATGTTCGCTTTCCTGCCAGGTGTCGCCAGTGCAACAGTGTGGAGCAAGCAATACACCGTGGACTACACCTTGGGCGATAACGATAACCGGACAGAGGCACACAAGATTGCCGTCAATAAAGTGCGGATGCTGGCGGCGGAAGATGCTGGCAAATATGTCCAGGGCGACGAAGTGCTGGTGGACGGGAAATACGCACAAGGTATCCACATGGCTACGGCGGCAATTGTGTCAATCAAAAATATCCACGAATCCATGAAGGTTAATGATGCCGGACAATCGGTACTACATCTGACGGCCACAGCTACGGTTGATGGCACGCAGCTAAAACAACGGATAGCGGCTATACAGAAAAACGCCGGACTGGCAAAAAAACTGGCAGCAGAGGATGCAAGGGTAGGAACACTGCTTGACCACCTGTCGCAATTAGACGGGGAGCTGGCTGCGGCTAAAGAGGCCGCAAAAATATATCAACTAATGGGTGAGCGGGTAAGAGTCGAATCGGATATGCAAGAGGTATTTAATCGATCAAGTATGGCCTTCGCACCCGGCGCACTCAAAGCTATAGCCGACAAACATGAACTTGAACAAAAACGGCGCCTGGCGGCAGACAAGACAAAAAAAACCGAACAAAGAATCATCAAGGAAAGTTTGACACAAAAACGCATAGCATGGCTTAAAGAACACTTTTATCACCAGCTCCTCAAAAACACGACCGTGAAAACGAAAATCAATAGCGTTACAAAGGTTGGCGGCGGGTACGCCGTGGAAGTGGGTCTCTCATGGAATACGCATATGCAATGCCCAACACCTTCTGTGCAAACCCATCCTTTAACGACAGGGAACTTTGGATACCGCGCTATCCTTGCCGTTGGTGAGCTAGGTACACTAGGTTTTCTGATGCCTGCCTTGATGGATGTTGAAAATCACCAATATAAAAATAAATTAAAGGCGTGGAAGAATGATCCAAAATTTCAGAAGAATCCGGTGTTTTACCTTGGCGGTTGTGAAAAGGAGCAGGGATGGACTTTGAAAAAAGGATTCATCAATAAATTTTACGCTAGAGCCAATAAACACTGGACGGAAGTCGTGGATAACCGTTATGGGAAATACAACGGAACCGGTTTGCAAAATGGAAGTGTTGTTAAATACAATTTTGATACAACACAGCAAACATATGCTAATGCCTCCGCGATTCAATACATGAGCAAGCATACAGTACTGGTAAAATTGTCTTTCTTGCCAGACCATAAACCTGCAAAATATTTTACAATATTTGACGGAAACACCCTCAAAAACATAACGTTTGTTAGCAGGGCAAGTATGCAAAGCATACCCATTTATGACAAAACAAGCGGCGAGTCACTAAGTAAGAAAGAACAAATCAAGTTAAATGGTTTCAAAGGATGTAATACATCATTCGACACAAAATGCTGGAATAAATTCAATGAACATATGGCTCTCTATAAAAAACTGCACGGGAAAATCGTCGGGTACACTACCTATGCAAATATTAAATTTAATGTTTCGAGTAACCAATTAGATACCATTGACGGTGTTGAAGCAGAAGTGATTGAAAGAAATTGATAAAAGTGGAATACCCCGGTAGTTTCACTTGCCGCATCATCGCACACATCGAGGTGGGGAAGAACGTGTGTCCCTTGCCACTCAGCCAACCGCTTCCATATGTTCCAGTGCAGCATGCACCAGGAAACCGGAGCGG
>CAZDWG010000065.1:0-7495 GCA_964509005.1 uncultured Zetaproteobacteria bacterium | reverse complement strand
GGACTCAAAGTGGGATTGCCGCTCATCCACCCAGAGTTTTGCAAGAGGCTCTAGTTACAATCATTTTTTAACGGAGGGGAGAGCCTGGTGGGATTACTGGAAGGGAAGAAAGGGTTGATTCTGGGTATTGCCAATGATAAATCAATTGCGTGGGGTATTACGCAGGCCTGCCAGCGTGAAGGGGCGGAACTGGGGTTTAATTATCTGGGAGAGATGCTGGAGAAGCGTGTAAGGCCACTGGCTGAATCAGTCAATGCAACCCTGGTTGAACCGTTGGATGTCGGTGATGATGTGCAACTGGACGATTTTTTTGCCAAGGTTGAGGCGGCATGGGGTAAGCTGGATTTTCTGGTGCATTCCATTGCCTTTTCCAACAAGGATGCGTTGCGTTCCCGTTTTTCAACCACATCGCGTGAAGATTTTCGTTTGGCGCTGGACATCTCAGCCTACTCATTTATTGCCTGTGCGCAACGCGCCGCCCCACTGATGAAAGATGGGGGTAGCATGATCACCATGACCTATCTGGGCGCCGTACGCACGGTGCCGGGCTACCATGTGATGGGTGTAGCCAAGGCGGCGCTGGAGGCATCAACCCGCTATCTAGCTCAGGATTTGGGACCGGACGGTATCCGCGTTAATGCGGTGTCAGCAGGGCCGATCCGTACGCTGGCCGCTTCCGCGATCGGAGATTTCAGAAAATTGATGGAGAAGAGCGCCCGCGGTTCGATGCTGAAGCGTAATGTAACCCAGGACGAAGTGGGGAATGCCGCAGTATACCTGCTTTCTGACATGGCCTCCGGCGTGTCCGGCGAAGTGCATTATGTGGATAGCGGTTTCCATGTCGGAGCAGGCGACCCCGGCATCGAGTCATGATGTTATTTATTTACCACTCCTAAATGTCCGGCTCTTCCTTCGGGCAAATTTTTCGCGCCAGCACCGCTGGTGAATCGCATGGCCCGGCATTGCTTGCGATTGTTGAGGGTTGCCCGGCAGGGCTTGCGTTGTCTGAAGCGGATATTCAGCCGGACCTGGATCGCCGCAGACCGGGTCAATCCAAGTACACCACTCAGCGACGCGAAGCCGATGCGGTGGAAATTCTTTCCGGCGTATTCGAGGGGAAAACAACAGGTTGTCCAATCGGCCTGTTGATTCGCAATACTGACCAGCGCAGCAAGGATTATAGCGAGATCAAGGATAAATTTCGTCCGGGACATGCCGATATAACCTATTTCGAGAAATATGGCTTTCGCGATTACCGCGGTGGCGGGCGTTCCAGTGCGCGGGAAACTGCCATGCGGGTCGCGGCAGGTGCGATTGCACGCAAACTGTTGGCGAAATCCGGTATCCGTATTTGTGGCTGGGTGGATCAGATCGGTCCGGTTCGAGCGAACCCTGCACAGTTCAATGCGGATGAAATTTCAAACAATCCTTTTTTCTGTCCTGATGCCAGTGCGGCAAAGAAAATGGCGGATTTTCTTGATGCCTTGCGCAAACAGGGTGATTCGATTGGTGCTGGTGTCACGGTGGAGGCACACGGCATGGTTCCTGGACTGGGTGAACCGGTGTTCGACAAGCTGGATGCCGATATTGCCAGGGCGATGATGAGTATTCAGGCGGTCAAGGGCGTGGAGATTGGTGACGGTTTCGCCTGCATCCAGGCACAGGGTTCCATGTTTGGCGATGCGATACGCAAGGACGGCTTTGTCAGCAATCACGCAGGCGGCATTCTGGGCGGTATCTCCAACGGCGATGCAATTCGCGTGCGGCTGGCGCTGAAACCGACATCCTCCATTCTGAAATCTCGCCCCACAGTGGATGAACACGGCAATGAAACGGAAATTGTTACCAAAGGCCGCCACGATCCGTGTGTGGGCATTCGCGCCGTGCCAATTGCCGAGGCCATGCTGGCGCTGGTGCTGGCCGATCACTTGCTGCGCCAGCGTAGCAGTCGGCTATAGCCCGCAATTCTTGTGAATGATAACAATCTCCAACGCAGACTGGAGGCGTTTCTAGAGGAGGTTCCCGTTGCCGGGATCATACGCGATGCGGTACGTCACACAGGACGGGATGAGGCGGAAATTGCCGGTTTGCTGGCAACCTATATCAATGAAACGCGCGTCACGCTTGATGTTGTTGAGCCCTGTCTGCGCAAGGGGCAACGCATCCTTGAAGTCGGAGCTGGTCTTTGTCTGTTCAGCCTGTTTCTGAAAAAGGAGGGGTTCACAGTGACCGCCCTGGAACCGGCTCTGGGCGGATACGGTGTTTTCGATACCCTGCGTCGGATTATTCTCGAGCATTATTCTAATATCGACCTGCCGGTTCTTGTTATCCCTGCGTCAGATCTGCATGTTGACAGACATGGCTGCTTCAACTTGATTTTCAGCAACAATGTCATTGAGCATATCCCTGACTGGAAAAATGCACTTTGCTCAATGGAGGGTGTACTGTCACCGAACGGAACCATGATACACGCCTGTCCTAACTACACGATACCCTATGAGCCGCACTACGGCATACCCGTATTACGCCGACTACCGGGACTGAGTCGGCGAATCCTTCTTTTCAACCATGCCAATATGGAGGTATGGAATTCGCTGAATTTTATTACATGCAGTCAAATAAAGAACTATTGTTCCAGGCGCGGCTTGTCTTGCTCTTTTAAGAAAGGCCTTCTTTATCAGTCCCTTAAGCGTATTGACGGCGATCCATTATTCAGACGGCGGCATCATGGTATCGTGATGAGCATGGCTACTTTATTGCTGCGTTCAGGGTTGGCAAAATGGCTTGGCTCCATCCCGGCAACCCTTGCCACGCCGATGATCGTGCGGATTGAAAGGGCCGTAGTGGAGCATTAACTTGGCCCAAATCACCACCGGCCTTCGCTCTATCCTTTCACACCCCGCAATGTATAACCTGTTGCAAAATTCACTTGGCGTTCGCCGGGCTCGCCGGGTGTTGGCCCATGATTATATGCCAAAAAAATCGGCGTTGCGTATGCTTGATATCGGCTGCGGTACCGCGGAAATTTTGGAATTTCTCCCTGATGATATCGCCTATGTCGGCTTTGATGTTTCGGAGGATTATATTGCGCAGGCACGCAAACGCTTCGGTCATCGTGGAGTGTTTTTTGCTAACCGGATACGCAGTACTCATGTGGGTGATCTACAACCCTTCGATGTGGTGCTAGCCTTTGGCGTATTGCACCACCTGGACGATAACGAAGCTATGAAACTCATCAACCTTGCCGCCGGAGCTTTGAAACAGGACGGTGTTTTGTTAACCGTTGACCCTTGCTTTACACAGGGGCAAGCCACCATCGCCCGCTGGTTGATTGAGCATGACCGAGGCCAGTCCGTGCGTACGGAGCACGGTTACCGCATACTAGCTGGCCGATGCTTTGCCCGAATTGATTCCGTCCCGCGCCATGATCTATTGCGCGTGCCCTATACCTATTTGATGATGCGTTGCAGGCAGCACATTGGACAATAGATTCGTGCTCAGACCGACAACTGCCCATGAATGCCTTTGTTTACCTTCCGAGGGACAAGAATGAAGCCCTCCACCGAAAGAATGGCGGCACCTGATCTGTCCCTGGTCATTGCATGCTACAATGAGGCAGCTCATATTGAGGATAGCCTGCCCGAACTCAGGTCCGTTCTGGACAAATCCGGTTTAACATACGAACTGATTATCATCGACGACTGTTCATCGGATAACACGGTCACGATTCTCCAACGAATTTGCGACGGGGAAAAGAATATAACATTGCGGGTCCATGCGCAAAATGTTGGCCGGGGGGGGACGGTGGCTGAGGGATTTGGTTTAGCGCGAGGGGATGTGACAGGTTATCTGGATATCGACCTGGAAATCGGCCCCTGGTATCTGTTGCCCGCACTGAACAAGTTGAATAGCGAACATCTTGATGGGGTGATTGCACATCGCGTGTACAAACTTGACGCCCATCCCACGGTGCTGGTCCGCCAGTGGATGAGTTTTGGATTCCGCAAATTATCGCATATATTGCTGGACCTGCCGCTGACGGATGTCGCGGGAGGCTTTAAATTCTTCAGGCGGGAACGTATCCTGCCTATTCTCGCCCGTTGCCAGTCCACGCACTGGTTCTGGGATACCGAGCTGGTTTATCTGGCCGACAGGGCCGGCCTGGAAATTGGTGAAATACCGGTTCTGTTTCTGCGGCGCCCGGCCAAGGAAAGTACCGTGCGCATGATTCCTGATACCTTGCGTCAACTGAAAGAGACCTTTGCTCTGTTGCGCCGTTCACGCGATAACGGTTCTTTTCCATCCAGCCATGAAGGTCAATAACATGACGTACCTGAGTCGGGGATATGGACTGCCGCTGCTTTGTCTGCTTGCCGGGATGGTCATGCTGCTGCCCCTTCCTGTCATGCAATTCATTGGTGAGGAGAGTTATTACGCGGTCAGCGCCATTGAAATGCATATTACCGGCGATTACTGGCATCATCTGATCTTCGGGTTCGTGTGGCCGAAAACACCGCTCTTTCTCTGGCTGGCTATCGGATGGGCCAATATTTTAGGGTGGGAGCATATCGATATTGCGCTGCGCCTCGTTTCAGTGATTTCAACGTGGATTACGGCTTTAACAGTGGGGTTACTGGCTCGCCATCTATTTTCGGGAGTGAACCGTGTCGGGTGGCTGGCCGCGCTGATTTATTTGACCATGGGGGAAGTGTCGTTTTGGTATGGCTGGCTAGGCTATGCAGATGCCAACTTTGGCATGTTTATTTTTACCGCCATTGCTGCCTTGTGGTTGGCCATCGAGCGCGGCCATGCGGGCTGGTTGCTGCTCTCTCTATTGCTTATTTCCATGGCTTATCTGAGTAAGAATATTTCGGCCTATTATTTTTACGGTGTGGCGGGGCTCGTTCTTCTCTACCGGATGCATCGCTGGCAACTCCTGCGGCAACCGAAATTTATACTTGTAGGTCTGCTGATTGTGTTGGTGCCGTGGTGGTATCAATCTACGTTCGTACATGCGGGATCGAATTATATGGTAGCCATCATGGATGGTTTGCGGAATTTCCATGGTTACAGTCCACTGAATTATATCTGGCACTGGTTGAGCTATCCGGGCATTTTTGTATTCCGGGCTTTGCCGATCAGTTTTTTATTGCTCTGGCTGCTGATAAAGAAAAAGCTGACTTGTTCCGTCAAATCGGAAACCTTGACTGTCCTGCTCATCATGATCGCCTGTTTTTTTCCTTTTTGGATCTCCGCCGGTGGTTCCCCACGTTATCTGGTTCCATTATATGCTTTGATGGCTCTGTTTTTTACCGGTCTGCTGATCCAGATGGAAACAGAAAGACGAACTCTGGCCATCAAAATGATGATATTTGTAATCATTCTTAAAATTCCATACAGCTTGCTCGTATTGCCTTATATCAAGGACTGGCGACCACAACACAGCCTCCTTGCCGTCGCGGAAAATATCCTGGACCGCACCAACGGGAAAACAGTGCGAACGCTTGACGATATCGCATCAGGTTTGAGTATTGCGGCTTATATGGATGTTCGGCTGCCACCGGAAAAATACATCCGTTGGTATCATGGCCATGAGCGGGGGGTCTATATCATGGATGATCTACCTAATGCGAAGCTGGGACGGCTAATCAAGGATTACCCCATTCGCGGCAGGCACCTCTACTTGTACTGGAAGCCATGAGAATCCTGGTTTTGGGTGGATGTGGTTTTATCGGGTCACACATTGTCGATGAATTGCTATTAACGGGGGATGATGTCCGGGTGTTTGGGCGATCTCATGAAACATCACGGCGTCCCCTACCCGATGTGGATTATCGTATTGCTGATTTTGCTGACATCCGGCAACTTGATGCGGCGCTGGAAGGGGTGGATGTAGTTATCCATGCCATCAGCACCAGTAATCCGGGAAGGGCAAATCTCGACCCGGTTGAGGATGTCCGTGGCAACCTGATCAATACCATCCGGCTTTTGGGTTTGATGCGTGAGAGGGGGATGCACCGAATCTTGTTTCTTTCTTCGGGAGGGACGGTCTATGGAAACCCCGCGACATGCCCGGTGCGGGAGAATGCCTCGCTTCATCCGATTTCTTCCTATGGCATCGTGAAGGTGGCTATCGAGAACTACCTGTTCACGTATCAGCAGCTATACGGCTTTCAACCGGTCATTCTGCGCCCTTCCAACCCCTATGGTCCAGGTCAGGACAACGTGCATACACTCGGGGCTATTACCTGCTTTATGCGTAATATCCTTCATGGCAAGCCCCTCGCAATCTGGGGAGATGGGCGGAATATAAGGGATTATCTTCCTGTCATGGATTTGGCAAGGCTGTGTTCGATGGCTGCCAGGAGTTCGGTTTGCGGGACATTTAATGCTGGAAGTGGGAAGGGGTATTCCCTTATTGAGGTGATTGCTATGATCTCGTCTGTTTCGGGGAAGAAAGTCAAAGTTCGGTATCAGGCTGCCCGGCCATTTGATGTTCGCGCCGTTGTGCTGGACTGTACCCGGGCAAAAGATATGTTTGGCTGGACTGTTCATACTGAGTTAGATCGAGGAATCAAGAAATATTGGCAATGGATGCTGGAGAAGGAATCATGATACTGGTCGTTGGCGATATCATTGTAGATGAATTTGTATGGGGCGATGTGTCGCGCATTTCGCCTGAAGCGCCGGTGCCGGTGGTGCATGTGGAACGCATTGACCGCAGGTTGGGGGGGTCGGCTAATGTCGTGCGTAACCTGCATGCCATTGGTACGCCTTCGGCCATGTTCGGCATGGTCGGCGACGATGAACCGGGTCGCTGGGTGTTGCGGCGGTTGAAGGAATTGGATTCAGGTGCGGATGGCGTGCAGGTCAAGCAAAACGACCGGCCTACCGCCATCAAAACACGTATTATTGCCCGTCATCAACAGGTGGTGCGCTACGACCGTGAATGGATGAATGCAGCGCAGCCGGAAACCCATGCTGCGCTTAAACGGGGAATCCTTGATAAGGTAACCGAAGCCGATGCCGTGATTTTATCCGACTATGGTAAAGGTGTTCTCACGCCAGGATTCTTGACTGACCTCATGCCCCTCTTGTCCGAAAAGATTGTGGTAGTAGATCCCAAACCGGAACATACGGAGGCTTACCGTGGCGTTACGGTAATTACGCCCAACCTGGCCGAAGCGGCTACCATGGCCGATATGGACCTGGTCAACGAGGATGCGCAGGTCGAGGCGATGGCCCGCCAATTGCAGCATCGCCTCGACCTGCGCTATGTGCTGATCACACGTTCGGAAAAAGGTATGACCCTGTTCGATGGAGAGAGATGTCATCATATTCCCACGGCAGCTCGTGATGTATTTGATGTCACTGGTGCAGGGGATACCGTCATTGCCGTATTTACGGCCTGTCTGGCGCGTGGGGATAGCGCCCTGTCTGCCGCGCAGTATGCGAATAAGGCGGCTGGCGTGGTTGTTGGCAAGGTGGGTACAGC
>CAZDWG010000064.1:0-7587 GCA_964509005.1 uncultured Zetaproteobacteria bacterium | reverse complement strand
CGCTGGAACTCCTCGCCGTTGAAGGTTGGAATCTTGAGTATGAAGCAGGCAATCCCGTTGCCCTCAAGCGGGGTATGGCCAGCATTACGCTGGAGCCTGGCGGGCAACTGGAGCTTTCCGGTGCACCGCTGTTCAGCGTGCATGAGACCTGTGCTGAGGTGCGCGACCATCTTCGCCTGCTGGAACGGGTGCGTGATGAATTGCGTATCGGTTTTCTCGGGCTGGGCTTTCAACCCCTGTGGAAACGTGAGGATATTCCGTGGATGCCCAAGGGCCGCTATGACGTGATGCGCCGGTATATGCCACAGGTCGGCGCGCACGGTCTGGACATGATGCTCAGAACCACAACAGTTCAGGTGAACCTGGACTTTGAATCCGAAGCCGATATGGCGCGCAAGATGCGTATCGGCTACTGCTTGCAACCCATCGTTACCGCCTTGTTTGCCGCCAGTCCCTTTGTAGAGGGTAAGCCGTCCGGCTACCTGTCATACCGGGCGCGTTGCTGGCTGGATACCGATCCGGATCGTACCGGTGTTCCCTCCATGATTTTCGACGACCATTTCAGCTTTTCCCATTATGTGGAATGGTTGCTGGATGCGCCGATGTATTTCGTTATACGCGATGGTCGTTATATGGATTGCGCGGGCCAGAGTTTCCGCGATTTTCTGCAAGGTAAGCTCGCTATTTTGCCCGGTCAGTTTCCAACTATGGATGATTGGGAACTACACGCAACCACTGTTTATCCGGAAGTCAGGCTGAAAGGGTTTCTGGAAATGCGTGGGGCGGATGCAGGCGGAAAGCCGTGGATTTGTGCCCTGCCTGCCTTGTGGAAAGGGTTGTTATACGATGAGACTTCTATCCAGCGGGCATGGGATATGGTCGCGGACTGGACGTATGAAGAGGTGGTGTCCATGCGCAACATGGTCCCTGAACAGGCGTTCAAAACACCGTTTCGCAATACCACGCTCCTGCCATTGGCCGAAACCATGCTGGACATCGCCAGCGATGGTCTGGAGCGGCTTAACTGCCTCAGCCCGGAAGGACAAAATGAAGCCATTCACCTGGCGCCCTTGATGGATGCTGTTACCCGTGGACAAACGCAGGCCGAACGGTGGCTGGATGCCTGGGCTCATGACTGGAATGAACATATTGAAATGATATTTAGCGAGGCTGTTCTTCCTTCGGAGCTGTAAATTTCCATAAATAAACAATTGAGAGAGTCATACATGTGGTTTAAGAATATTCACTTCTACCGTTTTGAAACACCCTTCGGGATGTCCGGTCAGCAATTGCACGAGGTATTGGAGAAACGCAAGGCGCGAAGTTGCGGGCAGATGGAATTAGCCTGTGAAGGGTGGGCCAAACCGCTGGGTCTGGAAGGACAGCAACTGGTGCACGAAACGGACGGGAAACTGATGATTTGCCTTCGCCGCGAAGACAAGGTGTTACCTGCATCCCTGCTTCGTGAGCGAATGGAAGAAAAAGTCTTCCAGATTGAGCAGCAGGCAGGTCGACCGGTTGGCCGCAAAGAGAAAGGAGATATTCACGATCAACTGATACAGGAGCTGTTGCCGAAGGCTCTTGTCAAGGCAAGCCATACCTATGCCTATATTGATGCGAGGAACGGATGGCTCATGGTGGACGCCTCCAGTGCAAAGCGGGCCGAAGAATTGATTATGTTGCTGCGAAAGACGCTGGGGACGCTGGATGTGGTGCTTCCGCAGACTGATCTTTCGCCTGAATCGGAGATGACCCGGTGGCTGTTGAGCGATGAGGCGTTGCCGCAGGGTTTTGATGTCGAGGATGAATGTGAGTTAAGGACATCCGGTGAATCGGCCAGCGTGATACGTTGCAAGTATGTCGATCTGGCATCCGACGAAATTCGGGCACATGTATCGTTGGGAGCATGTGTGCATAAGCTGGCCATGAACTGGCAGGGGAAACTGTCATTCGTGCTGCATGATGATCTTTCAATCCGGCGTATCCATTATGATTCCGAACTGGTCGAGCAGGCCGATGCAGGCGATGATGCACTGGCCCGGTTCGATGCCGACTTTGCTATTATGTCCGCCGAGTTGGCCGAGTTTATTCCCGCACTGTTGCTGGCGCTGAGCTCGGAAGGCGAAGAATAGGCATCATGTTGGAAATATCAGGGCAGGTCAGCCTTGCCGATGATGAAATTGAAATGCATGCCATTCGGGCGCAGGGGGCAGGCGGACAGAACGTTAACAAAGTATCCAGCGCTGTTCATCTGCGCTTTGATATCCGGGCATCATCACTGCCGGAAGCGTACAAAGAGCGCCTTCTTCAATTAAATGATCGACGCATCAGTACGGAAGGCGTCATTATTATCAAGGCTCAACAGTTCCGAAGTCAGGAGAACAATAAAGCGGATGCGTTAAGTCGGTTACAGGAATTGATCAGGGCGGCAATCATTGTTGCAAAAAAGAGGAAACCGTCACGGAAGTCCCGCGCCTCGATAGCGCGGCGTCTGGAGGATAAAAATAAGCGTGGTCAATTAAAAACACTGCGGAAAAAGGTGGCTGAACAGGCATGATTGTCGGCGAAGGAACTTCCTGCAACAATTCGCATCCATGACAGCACAAATACTTGATGGCCGGGCGCTTTCCGCGGGTTTGCGGGAGACACTCAGAGGGGACATCGCGGAACTGACGGCAAGGCACGGGCGAGCGCCCGGGCTGGCGGTCATTTTGGTGGGCGAAGATTGTGCTTCACAAATCTATGTTCGTCACAAGAAGAAGGCGTGCGTGGACGTTGGCATTGAATCGGATGCTTTTTCACAAACATTATCCGCTGAAACGAGCCAGCAGCATCTACTGGGCCTGATTGCCGAGTTGAATGCCGACCCGACAGTGGATGGCATTCTGGTGCAAATGCCACTGCCCGAACACATGGATCCCGAAGCCATGATTGAAGCCATTGATCCGGGCAAGGATGTGGACGGGTTTCACCCGTACAACGTCGGACGTCTGACCGTGCGCATGCCCGCGCTTCGCTCCTGCACGCCGTTTGGCTGCATGAAATTACTGGAGCGAACGGGCATTGATCTGCATGGGCAGGAAGCGGTCATCGTCGGCGCATCCAATATCGTGGGCCGCCCCATGACCATGGAACTGCTGTTGGCAGGCGCTACGGTCACCGTAGCCCACAAGTTCACACGCAATTTACGGCAACATATAGAACGTGCCGACATCGTCGTCGCGGCCGCCGGAAAGCCGGGTCTGGTCAAGGGTGAATGGATCAAGCCCGGTGCTATCGTCATTGATGTCGGCATCAACCGGGCCGAGGATGGCTCCCTGACTGGTGATGTGGTGTTTGAAGAGGCCGCCAAACGCGCCGCATGGATTACGCCCGTCCCCGGAGGGGTGGGACCGATGACCATTACCATGCTGTTGACCAATACGGTGCAGGCATTCAGAGGGCACCTGGGAGATCCACACGCATGATGACGTCATTGATTCTCACGCCCATTGATGGACGCTCTGATGACTTTTTGCGAAGTCGTTATGGGTGAGTTGAAAAAAACATCACTCCATGAAGAGCATGTTGCACTCGGCGGCAAGATGGTGCCGTTCGCGGGTTTTGATATGCCGGTACAATATCCGGCGGGGGTGCTGAAGGAATATCATGGCGTGCGCGGCGACGGGGCGGGGCTGTTTGATATTTCTCATATGGGGCAGGTACGCGTCCAGGGCGCGGACAGCCTTGAATTCTTGCAATATGTCACCACCAATGATGTATCGAAACTGGTGAATGGACAGGTGCAATACTCGGCGCTGCTCAATGAGCACGGCACATTTATCGACGATATCACCACCTATAAAATATCCGATACCGAATATTATCTATGTATCAATGCCGCCAATCGATACAAGGATGTCTTGCATTTAGAGGCGGAAGCCACCCGCTTTGACGTGGGGGTGACGGATGAATCCGACGACACCACGCTGCTGGCATTGCAGGGCGCAAAGGCGCAGGCATTACTCCAGCCCCTATTCAATTCTTCTCTCGAAGACACGGCTTATTACCATGTTGCCCAGGGAAAAATCGCGGGTGTGGATGCCATGGTGTCGCGTACCGGTTATACCGGTGAAGACGGTTTCGAGGTTTACATTCCCAACAGCATTGCTGTGGAAGTATGGAAGCGACTGCTGGCGGCTGGTGCGGTGCCGATCGGGCTGGCGGCACGCGATATGCTGCGTACCGAAATGGGCTATGCGCTGTATGGCCATGAGATCTCCGGCGCGGTGACGCCCGTAGAGGCCAAATTGATGTGGATTACCGGATTGGACAAGGGTGCCTTTATCGGACGGGATGCCGTGATAAGCCGTAAGGCTGAAGGGCCCCGGAAGCGTTTGATTGCGCTGGTATTGAGCGAACGCGGTGTTCCGCGTGAACACTATAACGTATGTGTGGACGGGGTGGTAAGCGGCGAGGTGACTTCCGGCATGCACTCGCCTATGGCCGGGGGCATTGCTCTGGCTTATGTGAAACCGGAGCATGCGGAATCCGGTGCATTGAGCGTGGAAATTCGTGGCAAACAGATTCCTGCGGAGAGAACAACCGCGCCCTTTGTGCGCAGCAACGTAAGAAAATGATACACCGCAAAGTGCGCAAAGTTTTGCAAGGAATAGCAAGGCTTTTCTATCTTGAATATCCCGTGCGGGGCTTTGCATCCTCTGCGGTAGAACGTTGGAGAATGAGATGACGATCCCGGCAGATTTGAAATATACCAAAGAGCATGAATGGGTGCGTATTAAGGGCGATGTGGTTACGTTCGGTATTTCGGACCACGCGCAGGAGGCCCTCGGCGATATTGTGTTCGTCGAATTTCCGGACATCGGACGCACGGTCAGTGTCGGTGAGGCCTATGCCGTTGTGGAATCGGTCAAAGCGGTTTCCGATGTGTATGCACCCGTGGCGGGTGAGGTCATTGAAGTCAACAGCATCCTCGAATCCGAACCGGAGAAGGTTAATACCGATCCGTATGGCGCGGGCTGGATTGCCAGGGTAAAAATGAGTGGTGATACCGCCGAACTGCTCAGCGACGACGAGTACAACACTTATCTTGAAGAATAAAAATGCGGTTTCTTCCCCATACCGACGATGACCGACAAACCATGCTGGCGACCATTGGTGTTGATGGCATGCGTGATCTATTTGTTGATATTCCTGAACAGTTTCATCGCCATCCCGGCAGTCTGGACCTGCCGGAAGCGCTTTCCGAAGCCGGTATCCTGCGTAAGTTTACGCAGGCCGCCGAAGCCAATCGGCATACCGGGAATAGCCGATGTTTTCTGGGAGCCGGAACATATCATCACTTCGTTCCCGCAGTGGTGGATTATATCACCTCGCGCGGAGAGTTTTTAACGGCGTATACCCCGTATCAGCCGGAGATTGCTCAGGGGACGTTGCAAACCCTGTTTGAATTTCAGACTATGGTTGCGCGCCTGACCGGCATGGAGGTATCCAATGCCTCGATGTATGACGCATCCACCTCGGTGGCCGAGGCGGCCTTGATGGCGCGGCGAGTCACGCGCAAAACCCGCATTGTCATGGCGGGCTCCGTTAATCCGCGCTATCGCGCCGTCACAAAGAATTACCTTTCCCGCCTGGATGGAGAATATGTAGAAGTAAAAAGGCGTAAGAAAGGGGACAGTTTACTTTCTTCGGAACGAAAAAGTGAAACTGTCCCCTTTTTACGTCTTTACGGTACCAACATCGAGGATGTGATTGCGGCCATTGACGATCAAACCGCCTGCGTTATCGTTCAATATCCAGATCTTTACGGTTCCGTATACGATCTAACACCCCTGCGCATGGCCTGCGATACGCACAAGTGTTTGCTGGTCGTTGCCTTTTCCGATGCCACAGCCTTCGCCCTGATCGACCCGCCAGGTGCGTATGGTGCGGATATTGTTGTCGGTTCCGGCCAGTCGCTGGGTATCCCGATGGGATTCGGCGGGCCGCATCTCGGATTGTTTACATGCAAGCAAAAACACGTCCGCCAGATGCCGGGGCGCGTGTGCGGCATGACGGAGGATTTGGACGGTAAACGCGGCTTCGTACTTACCCTGTCCACCCGTGAGCAGCATATTCGACGCGAGAAGGCGACCAGCAACATCTGCTCCAATCAAGGGCTGATGTGTACGGCTGCGGCGACCTATATGGCATTGATGGGCGATGCGGGGCTGAGAACCGTGGCGCAACATTCCGCCGCTGCGCTACAACGGCTGATCGAAGGGCTGCCCGCACCTGTGCAGGCGGCATCCGGCGCGCACTACAATGAAACCGTCCTGTCTTTCGCGAATGAATCGGCGCGGAATCGTTTTTTGGATGAAGCTGCCAGACAAAGCATCTTCGCGGGTATCCCGCTAGAGAAACTGGATGCCTCCGAAGAACCCTGTCACTTGCTGGTTGCTACGACGGAAATGATCGAGGAAGCTGACATCACCGCATATCTTCAAACACTGGAGGTTGCCCTCTCGCAGCAAGGGAACAACCCTTGCTGCAAGGGCGCGACTTGTGTGTAAAGGGCAGGGCTAACCGCATGAAGTATTCCGCAACCTCCGGTATCCAGCATGAAGAACCGTTACTGTTCGAGCATGCTCACAAGACATCCGAGTCCATCAGTTTGCCGGGTGTGGCAGGCGATGTTTCGGCGGCATTGAAGGCATTTGCACGCAAGGTGCCAGCCGCCATTCCGGGCTTATCCGAGCCGGAAACAGTGCGCCATTTCGTGCGCCTCTCCCAGTGGAATCATGGTATTGAAACGGGTTTTTATCCACTCGGTTCCTGTACGATGAAATACAATCCGCGCGTCAACGAACAGGTGGTTCGCCTGCCGGGACTGGCCCATGTCCATCCCGATCAGCCGGAAGATTCGGTACAGGGCGTGCTGGCGATTTTGTATGAACTCCAGACGTGGTTGGGCGAAATTTCAGGATTGCCACATGTGACTCTGCAACCGGCGGCAGGCGCGCATGGCGAGCTGACCGGTATGATGATGATTCGCGCTTATCATGATGCGCGCGGTGATACGAAGCGCCGCAAGGTGCTGATTCCCGACTCGGCGCATGGCACCAATCCGGCCAGTGCGGTACTGGCGGGTATGCACACGGTAGAAATCAAGTCCGGCGCCAATGGCCGTATTGATCTGGAGGTGCTGCAAGCCAATCTGGATGGCGAAACGGCGGCGCTGATGCTGACCAACCCGAACACCACAGGCATGTTTGAATCGGACATCGCTGACATTTGCTGCCTGGTGCATGAAGCGGGGGGGCTGGTCTACGGTGACGGTGCCAATCTGAATGCGCTTGTGGGCATCGCACGCCCCGGTGATATGGGTATTGACTGTCTGCACATCAACGTGCACAAGACCTTCGCGACACCACATGGCGGGGGCGGCCCCGGTGGTGGTCCGGTAGCCGTGAACGATGTTTTGCAACCCTTTCTGCCGGTGCCGCGCATTGAACGGGATACAGGCTGTTACCGCATCATCCATACGGGTGTACACAGTATCGGCCCGGTATTCGGCTCTATCGGGCAAACGGGCGTGTTGCTACG
>CAZDWG010000063.1:0-7604 GCA_964509005.1 uncultured Zetaproteobacteria bacterium | reverse complement strand
CCGCGATTTCAATGGCCGCTCTGCCAACGCCCTGTATGACGGGCATCATGGACGCGCCATGGACACCTTCCCCCGCAATTCTGTTCAATGTATCGCTCATGGACACCCTCCCTGATCATCCAGGAGAGGATAACAACTTTACGCTAAATATTCAAAGATCGGTAATACGCTGATGAATCATTATAAGAAGGAGGGTGCGCAAAGCACCCTCCAGAAGATGGCGGAGCGGACGGGATTTGAACCCGCGACCTCCGGCGTGACAGGCCGGCATTCTAACCAGCTGAACTACCGCTCCAGAAATACAGATGATAAGTAAGCGAACTGGTGGGCGAAACAGGGATCGAACCTGTGACCTACGGCGTGTAAAGCCGTTGCTCTCCCAGCTGAGCTATTCGCCCGCTGTCCGATATGATAGGGGCCGGAATCCCGGCCCCTATCATAATGATGGATGGATCAAAAGAACCCACCCAAACTGAAATTACTTAACAGCGTCCTTCAGGGCTTTACCAGCCTTGAATTTCGGTGCCCGAGATGGCCCTACCTGGATCGTCTCGCCAGTGCGCGGGTTACGTGCCGTGCGCGCTGCGCGATCAACGACGGAAAAGGTTCCGAAGCCAACCAGGCTCACCGCATCACCACTCTCCAATGCACCGGTTACGCCACCCAGCACAGCCTCCACGGCATCCGCCGCTGAACCCTTGCTTAATCCCGCAGCATCCGCCACATGTCCTATCAAATCTGCCTTATTCAATGTTTCCTCCCGGAACAGTTTGGGTTCGGCAACTATAAGTCCTCTACCCCATATACTGTCAATATATTTTTTATTTGCCAGCCGAACTAGTGCGTCCTGGACGCGCCCTTATCCATGTAAATATCCTCGATAATCAAAGGAACGTAACTCCCCACAGTGCGCAGACCATCCGGAAGATGCACCAGAGCATACCCCAACACTTCGTCCATGTCCGTAACAGTACAGATATCAAGACCCTTTACAACATTTTCGGAAATTTCCCGAAGGTCTTTCTCATTCTCCTCCGGAATAATAACTTCCGTTAAGCCGCCCCGATGCGCCGCCAGTAATTTTTCCTTGAGTCCGCCAATGGGAAGTGCTTTGCCCCTGAGTGTAATCTCACCGGTCATGCACACTTGTCGTTTCACCGGAATCCCGGTCAGCGCGCTCACCAGTGAAGTCGCCATGGCTAAGCCCGCGGAAGGTCCATCCTTGGGTATGGCCCCCTCCGGCACATGTACATGAATATCCACCTTCTGATGGAAATCCGGCTTCAGCCCCAATTGCACCGCGCGCGAGCGCACATAGGTGAGGGCCGCATGAACGGATTCCTGCATAACGTCACCCAACTGTCCGGTCACTGTCAGTTTCCCCTTGCCGGGCATCAATGCCGTTTCAATCTGTAGCAGCTCACCTCCCACCTCGGTCCATGCCAGTCCCGTCACAACGCCAATCTGATCTTCATCCTCAGCCATACCGAAGCGGTATTGCCGGACCCCGAGGTAGCGTTCAAGATCCTTAATGTTAACCTCAACACTTCCGTTGACATCATGTTTTGACTGAACCAGTTCGCGCGCCGCCTTGCGACACAATTTTGCCAGCATACGCTCAATATTCCGCACACCGGCTTCACGCGTGTAATAACGAATAATGTCGCGCAGGGCATCCTCATCCAACGTCAATTGACGCTTTTTCAAGCCGTGATCCTTTAGCATTCTTGGTAACAGGTAGTTGCGGGCAATACGAATCTTCTCATCCTCGGTGTAGCCGGGAATACGGATAATCTCCATACGATCCAGTAATGCCGAAGGGATATTCAGACTGTTCGCCGTCGTAATGAACATGACTTCAGACAAATCATAATCCAGTTCCAGGTAGTGATCGTTGAAGGTGTGATTCTGCTCCGGATCCAGAACTTCCAGCAGTGCTGATGAAGGATCACCGCGAAAATCCGCCCCCAGCTTATCAACCTCATCCAGTAAAATGAGCGGGTTTTTCGTTCCCGCCCGCTTCATGGACTGGATAATTTTGCCGGGAAGTGAACCGATATAGGTACGCCGATGACCACGGATTTCAGCCTCGTCGCGCACACCGCCGAGGCTCATGCGGACAAATTTTCGGTGTGTGGCACGGGCAATGGATTTTCCAAGTGACGTTTTCCCCACCCCCGGTGGTCCGACAAAACACAGGATCGGTCCTTTCATTTTGCGCACCAATTGCAACACGGCGAGGTGTTCGAGAATACGCTCCTTGACCTTCTTTAACCCATAGTGGTCTTCGTCCAGCACCTGTTCGGCGGCATTCAGATCACGACGAACACGGGTGCGTTTGTTCCACGGGATGTCCACCAGCCAATCAAGGTAATTCCGCACAACAGTCGCCTCAGCACTCATCGGAGGCATCATTTTGAGTTTCTTCAACTCAGATGCAGCCTTGGCCTCAGCCTCCTTGCTTAAGCCTGTCGACTTGATTTTTGTCGCCAGCTCCTCCATATCGCTTTGATCATCTTCGTCCCCAAGCTCCTTCTGAATGGCCTTCATCTGCTCGGTAAGATAATACTCGCGCTGGGATTTCTCCATCTGCCGCTTTACCCGGCCACGGATACGCTTTTCCACCTGTAGTATTTCCATCTCATCTTCCATAAAAGCAAACAGACGTTCCAGTCTCGCTGTTACGGATGACATTTCCAGAAGGGTCTGCTTATCTTCCAGTTTTAGACTCAGGTGCGCCGAAATGGTATCAGCCAGTTTGCCGGCATCCTCCAGTCCCGCAAGCGACACCATGACCTCGGGCGGCATCTTTCGATTCAGTTTCACATAATGCTCAAACTGTTGCAGCAGACTCTTGACCAACGCTTCCTGCTCGCGTTCGTTATCTTCAGTTTCTTCAAGGATGCGGTAAGTGGCGCGCAAGCAATCTTCATTGACGTCCAGCCGGGTAAGCTCCGCTCGCGGACCTCCTTCAACCAGTACCTTGATCGTTCCATCGGGTAGCTTGAGCAACTGAAAGACATTACCCACCACGCCGATACGGTATAACCCGGCTTCGCAGGGTTCATCTTCCGAGGCATTTTTCTGTGCCAGCAACAGAATCTGTTTACCACTGCGCATGACCTCTTCCAGCGCATGCACGGATTTCTCACGTCCGACGAACAGCGGCACAATCATATGCGGAAACACCACAATATCGCGCAGGGGAAGGACGGGGAGAAAACCCTCTCCCGGTGTTTCCATTCCGCTTTCCTGGGTCCATTCAGCCATCAGCAGCATCTCCTTACATTATCTTTCCTTACAAATCAACATCTTGCGGTACAATGCGTTGATTTACGCGCCCATTCATGGGCACCCTGATGATTGCTTACGAAGTCATCATGATTAAACGGCTTTGGCCCGCTTCACGTCATGTTCAAGCACCAGCATCGGTTTGGCACGCCCCTCCACGACTTCAGCATTAATGATACATTGCTTTACATCACCCCGCGATGGAATGTCGTACATCACATCAAGCATGACCGATTCCATAATAGCGCGCAGGCCGCGCGCACCGGTTTTACGTGCGATGGCATTGTCCGCGATGGATATCAGCGCATCATCCGTAAAACTCAACTCCGCCCCATCGTATTCCAGCAAGGCTTTGTACTGCTTGACCAGCGCATTCTTGGGCGCGGTCAGGATTTCCAACAATGCATCCTTGTCCAGTTGGTGCAGTGTCGCCACGACGGGTAAACGTCCTACCAGTTCAGGGATCAAACCATATTGAATCAAGTCTTCCGGCTCGACTTGACTGAGCACCGCGCCAATATCCTTTTCGGCATCCGCCACCACCCTGGCGCCAAAACCAATGGATCGCTTTTCGCTACGTGCCTCAATAAGCTTTTCCAGACCCGAAAAAGCACCACCCAGAACGAACAGGATATTCGTGGTATCAACTTGCAGGAACTCCTGCTGGGGATGCTTCCGACCGCCCTGCGGCGGTACGGCCGCCACCGTGCCCTCGATGAGTTTGAGCAAGGCCTGCTGCACGCCCTCGCCGGATACATCGCGGGTAATGGAGGGTGAATCCGATTTGCGTGAAATCTTGTCTATTTCATCAATGTAAACAATACCATGTTGTGCCTTATCCACATCATAATCCGCGGCCTGCAACAATTTAAGGATAATATTCTCCACATCCTCGCCGACATAGCCGGCCTCCGTCAGCGTTGTCGCATCAGCCATGATGAATGGCACCTCAAACAGGCGCGCCAGCGTCTGTGCCAGCAGCGTCTTGCCGCAACCCGTCGGCCCCAACAGCAAGACATTACTCTTGGCAATTTCGATATCCGATTGTTTGTTGTGTTCGATACGCTTGTAATGATTATACACGGCCACGGAAAGCATGCGTTTGGACTGTTCCTGTCCAATGACATAATCATCCAGAAAATTCTTGATGTCGGCGGGGCGTGGGATCCCGTCTTTATCCTTGCCGGTTTCGGTATCACCGGAAAGTTCTTCCTGAATAATTTCATTGCATAACTCAATACATTCGTCACAGATAAAGACGGTCGGACCAGCAATCAGTTTCTTAACGTCGTGCTGGCTCTTGCCGCAAAATGAGCAATACAGGGTGGAATCGCCGCCTTTACTCTCCGCCATCCTTACCTCCGGTATGACTGTCCGCTTTGGCATCCACCGTTTCCGGTCGATGCGTCAAAACCTTGTCAATCAAACCGTAATCGCATGCATCCCTGGCAGTCAAGAAGAAATCGCGCTCCACATCCTCCGAGACCTTCTCGACAGCTTGCCCCGTATGCGCCGCCAGCATCTCGTTGAGTCGTTCCTTGAGTTTGATAATTTCGCGCGCATGGATCTCAATATCCGTGGCCTGCCCCTGAAAACCGCCCAATGGCTGGTGAATCATGATACGGGCATTGGGCAACGAAAAGCGCTTGCCGGGAGCGCCCGACGCCAACAAATGCGCCCCCATACTGGCCGCCTGCCCCATACACAAGGTGGAAACATCACAGCGGATATACTGCATGCTGTCGTAGATAGCGAGGCCCGCCGTCACCAACCCGCCGGGGGAATTAATATAGAGAAAAATATCCTTATCCGGTGCCTCGGACTCAAGAAACAGCAACTGCGCCGTAACCAGATCCGCCGTATGATCCTCAATCGGCCCGGCCAGAAAGATGATCCGCTCCTTAAGCAGGCGCGAAAAGATATCGTAGGAACGTTCTCCCCTCGGAGTCTGCTCAACGACGACAGGCACGAGATTCATATGGTCTCCCTGGTATGACCGGTTTCGGCGCGAGCGGAATCCTGCTTTTTCCGCCATTCGTCCAGACCCATGCGAGCCTGTTCGATTTTGGCCTGCTCCATAATGCATGCTACACATTTTTTCTCAAGCAACTTATCGCGCAGCCCCGCCATCTGCTCCTTCTCACCGCGCATCCATCTCTTGAACGAATCATGTTGATCATCGGGATGATGCTTCGCCTGCTGCTCCAGTTCAACCTCCATATCCTCATCGCTCACGACAATGCCATGAGTTTCGCGTACGGCATTGAGCAACAGCGAAATTGCCAGTGCCCGCTCCGATCTCTTGCGCAACTCATCCTGCTGCTCCGGCGCATCAAATACATCCGAGTTTACTTCCATACCCTGTCCACGCATGGATTGAAGCACGCGCTTGCGCGTCTGTTGCATATCCTCCCTAATCATCATCTCCGGCACATGAACGTCATTGGCCGTAAAGAGCGCATTCAGCGCTGACTCGCGGTTTGATTCCGATTGCGCCTGTTCAGCCTCTGATGTCAAACGGGAGCGAATCTCCCCACACAAGGCATCGACATCCTCGAAATCCGACATGCTCGCCAATTCCTCTTCACTGGATGCCTTCACGGCAGCGCCCACGGTCTTGACGTGAACCTCGAAACGCGCCGCCTTACCAGCCAGGTGTTTATGTTGATAACCATCCGGGAAGCTCACATCCAGTGAACGCTCCTCACCTGCCTTCACACCCTCAAGTTGTCCCTCAAAACCCGGAATAAACTGCCCACTCCCCAATACCAGCTTCACATCCTCACCGCGACCGCCCTCGAATACCTCTCCGTCCACGAATCCGATAAAATCAATCGTCAACTCATCTCCCGCTTCCGCCTCGCGGCCATATTCAGCTTCAAAACGCACCTGGCTCTCCATCAGTTGGTCCACTGCAGACTGGATATCCGCATCCGTAACGTCCACCCTGGTTTCAGTCATGGATAATTGGGATAACTCGCTCAGTTGTACTTCAGGCCATGTCACCACCTTGAGCGTGAACTGAAATCCCGTAGCAGGTTGTATCGCGGGCAACTCCAGTTCAGGCTGAATAGCTGGCGTAAGCCCACTCTTCTCAATCGCTTCGGCATAGTAATTCCGCACCAGCTCAGAAACCGTATCTTCATGTACCTTGGCGCCAAACTTCTTTTCCACCATGCCCTTCGGCATTTTACCAGGCCGGAAACCCGGCATTTTGATGTTTGACTGTAGCTTACCAATATGGTTGGTATATACCCGGTCATATTCCGCTTGCGGCACCTGCACATTCACCGCATGTTCGTCCGTTCCCAGCTTTTTTATTTCCGTTTGAATCATTCAAATCTCTCCACGGGTTATCTCACCCTTATCTAGGGAATCAAGCAAGCCATCCGCCAACTTTCTCAAACATGGTGCGAGAGGGGGGAGTCGAACCCCCACACCGTGAGGTACAGGAACCTAAATCCTGCGCGTCTACCAGTTTCGCCACCCTCGCGTGACAAGCTGTGACCATGAAACGTAGCGATTGCATCCGGAATTGTCATCGTCTGGCCTGCGTGATTCATAAATACTTCCACGCCCCTGCGCGTTTCTTCGCCCGCGATGACCCATGAGTCATGCGGACTTTATAAAAAAGGGAGCAAGGCGTTGACCTTACTCCCTGTGTATGGTGGGTCGTCACGGGATCGAACCGTGGGCCCGCGGATTAAGAGTCCGCTGCTCTGCCAGCTGAGCTAACGACCCGGATCGCGGGCATGATACGCACGCCATGCTCCGTTGCAAGCAACCAAAACTGGGGTGGATGATGGGGCTCGAACCCACAACCACCGGCACCACAAGCCGGGGCTCTACCATTGAGCTACATCCACCATGGTGCGCCTGGCAGGGCTCGAACCTGCAACCTACGGCTTAGAAGGCCGTTGCTCTATCCTGTTGAGCTACAGGCGCTTTTCAATAATATCAATAATTTACGCCATTTTTAATCAGTTTAAAAGGAAGGAAATTAACTTTTTGGGATACTTCCATTCAAACGCCGTAACCCTGTCCAAGCGGGCGCGGAGTATAAGGGAGAAATAGTCGATGGCAACAATCGAGAAACGCGGTCCTTATCAGTACAGAGTACGCATCCGTCGAAAGGGATACCCGGAACAGAATGAACGACTCCGTGGCAAGACCACGGGGTATCAAAAAAGTTTCATCTGTCGCAGATCGCCCTTGGGTCGGGGTCTGGCATGAGTTAATGAGTTGTTTATATCCTAGGCCTGCCCTTTACCCACAAATCATGCCACAGAGCCCTTGCACACGGGTCAGACCAA